>DASZRP010000085.1:0-21337 GCA_035548895.1 Puia sp.
GGTCCGCCAACTGCGCCGCTTCCTCAATATCGTGCGTCACGAAAACCACCGTACGGGGACGTTTTTCTAACAGGCGCACCAATTCATATCGCATCCGCAACCGGGTCTGGTAATCCAGTGCAGAAAACGGTTCATCCATAAGCAAAATATCGGAATCACCTGCAAGCGCCCTGGCCAGCTCAACACGCTGGCGCATGCCTCCCGACAATTCATGCGGGTAATGATTTTTGAAATCCTCAAGATGGATCAATTCAAAGAGTGAGCGAAGTTCTTCCTGCTGCTGAAGCGGATCTTTTAATGAACGCAGGCCCATGCTGATATTTTCCGAAACCGTGAGCCATGGGAAGAGACCATCCTGCTGATATACCGTTCTTATAGCGCCTTCCTTTTGTATCAACCCCGAGTCGGGAGGTAAATGGCCGGATAGCAGGTTCAATATCGTCGTCTTGCCACAACCGGAAGGCCCCACGATCACCACCACTTCACCGGGATTAACGGTGAAGCTCAGGTTTTGAACCACCTGCACTGCGCCAAAGCCTTTCGAAACATGCTGCAGGCCGAGCCGGCCATTGCTTTTTATTTTATCTTTCATATCCCCAGCGAACATTTGGTAGTTTAGAAAATTGTAATAAGAACCGGTCGATGGCCATGCCCAGCAGCCCGATAACGATCATGTAGCATACAGCAGAATCAAGCCGTAATCCATTCCGCGCTTCCCAGATCCCATATCCAAGGCCGTCCTGGCAGCCCACCATTTCCGCCGCAACGATCACCACCCAGGCAATGCCATAGCTTACCCGAAGGGCAGTGATCACCTGCGGAAGCACCGCCGGAAAAGTCACTTTCGTCAGCAGTTCAAACCCCTTGTAGTCGTAGTCTCTTGCTACCCGGAAATAAATCGCCGGTATGGTGGAGACAGCCGACATGGTAGCCAGTGCCAATGGGAAAAAAGTGGCCATGAATATGAGAAAGATCGCCGGCTTATCCCCGATATGAAACCAGAGTATGGCGAACGGAATCCAGGCGAGCGGTGAAAGAAACCGGAAGAAATTAAGAAGAGGTAAAAAAGCATGCCTTGACTTGATATGCAGTCCCAGCCACAACCCCGCCGGAATGCCTAACAGAGCCGAAACGACAAAGCCTACTGCCACCCGCCACAAAGAAGCTACGATATCGTTGAATAAAGTGCCCCCTGACAGTTCCTGACGGAAGCTTCTTGCCACAGCGCCGGGAGTCGGCATTGCATAGGCAGGGAAAATATTGAACCGAAGTAGCAGATACCAGGCAAGCAAAATCGCGAAAAAGACAATAAAGGGCGATAGCCACCGACCCCGGCTCTTGCCCTGATAAGCTTTTACCGATTCTTTCTTTTGGGGCGCGATGAGTTCCCTGAAATTGAAAAATGTCATGAGATTTTTTCTTTGTTGTTAAGGTGCTGAATATGGGGAAAGCCCATCTGCAATACTTTATTCAGTTCCAGGTGGATCAGGCGGCCGGAGGATACCATCAGCATAAAGAACTGCATATTGATCTTCAGCCTGTAATTGATCGCACGGGGGAAAGACGGCAGCATCTGTTACTGCCAGGTATTAAATCAGCTCAGGTGGTTGCGAAGGCAAAGGTAAAAAGCAGCAGGAAAGTTCACTATCATTTGTCATAATATAATGCCGGGAATTGCCCGTAAAAAAAACAAACCAGCTCTCATTGTTTTCCTGGTTATATCCCGGGAAAAATGACTTCAGCAGGGAGTTCATTGTCCTTTCGTTAGAAGAGGCGGGAGACTGTGCACCAGCGGCCGATTTTGCGTATTCATTGTTTTCCGCATATAGCCGGGTTTTTTCCCGATTGGGAATGCATAGCAGGGTCAGCGTATCGTTAAAAAATTTACGTTTTACATAATTGTAAAAAACACCGTTGATCTGAATGGTACCGTCGTACCGTTCAAACTCATCTCGGCTGCCGGTGTACGGCAAACTAAGCGGCATTTTAATGGTCACCAGCGACGATTCATCGTATTGATTGTTGTCCAGGCTTTGGATCAGCGACCGGTCAGCTCTCCCTTCGAAATAGTTCAGCACAAACCAATAGCCGCCCAGGCTGAAAATGTGGGCTGACAGGAATAATATGGCGAATATCCTTTTCAACAGCAGCTGATGGCCTGTAAAGATACGAGAATCAGCGCTTATTCCCGGTTGAAACTCATCATTCAGCCTGATCTCCTGCCTGTTATTTAGCCATATACCAGTTCCGCAGGCGAACTTCTATGTTTTTATTCCCGGCTTCGACAAGGCGTTTGAATTCATTCACATCACTTAACCCGTTGCTGCCGCGATAGTGGTAGGGATAAACAATGGCCGGTTTAAAGTCAAGAACGGCATCTGCGGCTTCTTTTACGTCCATGGTGTAGGGCAGGTTCATGCAAACAAAGGCCACATCAATATTTTTCAGCGAACGCATTTCCGGAATGCCCTGGGTATCGCCGGAAATATAGATCCGTTTCCCGCCAATGGTCAGCACATAACCATTGCCCCGGCCTTTCGTATGCATAGCCGTTGGGCTTTCCGGCAGGTTATACATTGGTATAGCCAGTATGGAAATGCCGGATTGGGTTGTCTGATCGCCGTTCTTCAATATCACCAGGTGAGCCTTGTCTCCGGCGGGCAGCTTGTCGGCAACCACCTGCGGCACGATGAGCAAAGTACCCGGCTTTTTAATCGCGTCGATGGTCTTGACATCAAAATGGTCGCCGTGTATATCGGTGATCAGGATAATGTCGGGCGGTGTAAGGCCCTGGTAATGGTCCGCCCCATCGGGATCGGCGTAGATGGTCAGGCCGTGAACCGAAAGGATCAGGCTGGCGTGCTGGACAGGCTGGATAGTCAGCGCGCCAAGCTTTGTGCTAAGCTGGTCGGGCGCCGGCAATTGTGCCGGTGAAGAAGATGTCAAAGCCGCCATGCAAAAAGCAACTAATAAGTATTTCATATATTTTGAATTGAGCGGGTTATTGTCCGGAATTTTTTAATAGTCTTCTCCTCGACTTATTGAATATTTTCTGGCCGTTCTGCTTTCCCTTTCTCAGCTTTTTCTGTTCCTCTTCCGGCAAATGATAAACCTCCATGCAGGCTTCGCTGCAGCAGCCGTCATATTTTTCAGCGCATTCGGCACACTGGATAAATAACAGGTGACAGCCGCTGTTCCTGCAATTGATATGGGTATCGGCAGGCTTTCCGCACTGATGGCAATGCGCGATCACTTCTTCGCTGATCGGTTCACCCAACCGGTCGTCGAATACAAAATTCTTCCCGCGAAATTTATTTTCCAATCCTTTTTCCTTCACGGTATTGGCATAGTGAATAATGCCGCCTTCCAGATGATAAACCTGGTTGAACCCATGATGCAATAAATAAGCGCTGGCCTTTTCACAGCGGATGCCGCCCGTGCAATACATGATCACCGGGCTGTCTTTTTTCTCCTTCAGCATTTCGGCAGCCATCGGCAGCTGCTCCCGGAAAGTATCGCTGGGTATTTCAATCGCGTTCTCAAAATGACCTACTTCGTACTCATAATGATTCCGCATGTCGACAACCACGGTTTGCGGATTGCGGCTTAGCTGATTGAAGGTCTCCGCGTCGACGTACCTGCCTTTCTTTTCCATGCTGAAGCCTGTATCCCGGATGCCATCGGCCACGATTTTCTGGCGAACTTTTATTTTCAGCACCCAAAAAGATTTGCCGGTATCGGAAACGGCGATGTTTAGCCGAAGGTCTCTCAGGGGTTCAATACTTTCGAGATATTTCCGAAGCGCGGGCAGCGCTGAATCCGGCACGCTGATCTGCGCGTTGATCCCCTCATGGGCCAGATAAATACGGCCAAATACCCGGAGACGGGAGAGATGGACATAGAGCTGGTCGCGAAAAACCTGCGGATCGGCGATAGGAAAATAGCGATAGAAGGAGATGGTCGTTCTCGGTTCATTTTCCTCCAGCATTCTTTGCCTGAGCTCTTTCTGGGATATGCGGTTATGAAGCGTTGCCACGGCGCAAATTTACTGAAGCGCCGTCTTTTAAAGAAACGGCAATCATTTTAACAAACCCTTCCTTATTGACGAAAATTATTTTATTTTTAATTGATATTCAACGCTGAAAACCGATCTATGAAGTTTCTCCCCTTCTTAATATCCGCCGTCGTTACCATTTTGCTGGTCATAGCGCTGAATATTCCCTGGGGCGCTGCGCCGCCTATCGGGAAGTTTCTCAGTCCACAGCACGGGTTCTGGCAGAACGCTGAGGCGCTGGACAAAGATTTCGGGCAGGATCTGCAGCTTCCTGGTATGCGGGATCCTGCAGAGGTCTTTATCGACGACCGGCTGGTCCCTCATATTTTTGCCGGCAATGAAAATGATGCCTTCTTTCTGCAGGGGTATTTCCATGCTAAATTCCGCCTCTGGCAAATGGAATTTCAGACCTATGCCGCCGCAGGTCGCATCAGTGAGCTGATCGGCCCGAAAGCGCTTGAATATGACCGTGAAAAAAGAAGGTTGGGCATGGTATATGCCGCTGAAAAGACCGTTGCCGAAATGGAAAAGGATTCCGTGACCCGGGGAGAGGCCGACGCCTACACAGCCGGCGTAAACGCCTATATCACGAGCCTGAAAGAAAGTGAGCTGCCTATTGAATATAAGCTATTGAACTATAAACCGGAATTGTGGTCAAATCTGAAAACAGCCCTGTTCCTGAAATTCATGTCGCTCGACCTTGCCGGCGGAGAAAACGATTTTGAATACACCAACCTTCGCACCCTGCTGGGATATCAGACTTTCAGCAAGATGTTTCCGACAAAGCAGGACTCGCTCGATCCCATTGTGCCCAACGACGTGGCTCCGCTGCTTGCCGCCGGTCCGCAACCACCGCCCGGAAGCGATTCGCTCTATCTTCAGCGGAAAGATACCGTTACGGTAAAATCGTCGAAGCCCGATAAGGACAATGGCAGCAATAACTGGGCTGTCAGCGGCAGAAAGACAAAGACCGGCGCGCCTATTCTCTGCAACGATCCACATCTTGGCCTGCACCTGCCTTCGCTTTGGTATGAAATGCAATTGAGCTGTCCCGGGTTCAACGCTTACGGAGCCACTTTCCCGGGAGCGCCGGGGATCATTATCGGGTTCAACGACAGCTGCGCCTTCGGCTTTACCAATGCCATGCGCGACGTACGCGATTATTACGAAATAAAATTCCGGGACGAAAGCCGGAAGGAGTACTGGTACAACGGCCAATGGAGGAACACGGAATTCCGCTACGAACATATTCTCCAGAAAGGAGCGCCCGAGTTCATCGATACGGTGGCTTATACCGTGTTCGGGCCCGTGATGTACGATACGAGCTTTTCGGGCGGGCGGCTCACCAATAAAAAATATTACGCGGTGCGGTGGAAAGCGCATGATCCCAGCAATGAGCTGATGCTGTTTAACGCCCTCGATCATGCGAAGAACTATGGCGACTATCTTTCGGCTATCAAGTGGTTGCATACCCCGGGTCAGAACATCATCTTTGCCAGCAAGAACGGCGACATTGCCATTTGCGATCAGGGAGAATTCCCCGCCAAATGGAAACGGCAGGGAGACTTCGTGATGCCCGGAACCGATAGCAGCTATGCCTGGCAGCGCATGATCCCGCAGGCTGAAAACCCGCTGATGTATAACCCGGAACGCGGATTCGTAAGCAGCGCCAATCAGTATCCGGTCGACCCGGCGCGTTATCCCTATTATCTCGGCGGCGAGTTTCCCAACTACCGCGGCCTGCTCATCAACCGCTACCTCAACGGCATGCAGGATATTACGATCGAGGACATGATGAAATTGCAGACTGACGATTATAATCTCTTCGCCGAGATGGCCCGGCCCATCCTGCTTAAAAATATCGATCCCGGGACATTGGAAGCCGACGATCGGAAGTACTATGAAATACTCCGCGATTGGGATCTGCACGACAAAGCTGAAAGCAAGGGGCCCTCGGTTTTTTATACTGCCTGGGATAGCCTGAAGGCGGTAGTCTGGAATGATGAATTAGCCAAAACAGACTTACACGACTTCTATCCTTTTGAAAGCACGCTGGTTGAGGGCATACTGCGCGATTCTGCTTACGAGTTTCTGGACGATATCAGCACACCGGAAAAAGAAACGCTTGCCCAGGACGTGTTGCTGGCTTTCAAAAAGGCCGCAGCAGCCTGCAGATCGTTAGAGAGTGAAGACAGGCTGGCCTGGGGCAAGTTGCGAAATACCCATATCGAACACCTGGCAAAGCTCATTCCCTTCAGTCATATGACTGTGATGAATTCCGGAAGCAAGTTCGATATTAATGCCATGAAGGCGGATCACGGGCCGAGCTGGCGGATGATCGTACAGCTTACGGCGAATACCGAAGCGTATGGCATATATCCCGGTGGCCAAAGCGGCAATCCCGGAAGTCCTTATTACGACGACTTTACAAACAGTTGGATTGCCGGAAAATATTATCCATTGTGGATGATGACCAAATCGGACGAAACGGATAAAAAGGTCAAAGCGATCGTCCGGGTCACTTCACTTTAACGCAGCGTTATGCTTAAATATGTTTTGTCGATCGTGGTTACTGCACTGCTCGCTTTTGTTTCAGGACTTTATCTTCCCTGGTGGGGTATTGCGCTCGCTGCTTTTTTAGTCAGCGCCGCTATTCCGCAAAGGCCGGCCTATGCGTTTCTTTCAGGCTTTTTAGGGCTTTTTCTTCTCTGGGAAATACTCGCCTGGTGGATTGACAACAAGAACGGCGGTATTCTTGCGCAGAAAATATCGATGATATTCGGGCTGGGCGGGTCTTCCGTCTGGATCATTCTCATTACTTCCCTTGTAGGTGGGCTGGTAGGCGGGTGTGCCGCGCTGACCGGCACTTATTTTCGCAGGTTGCTGACCAGGCCAGCGACAGGAACAGAAAATGAAGCCGCTTAGCAGAATAAAAGCAACGCTGGTTTAACGGCCTTCGTTATTATTAGTGCTCATGAAGCCATACTTCATTCTGTTTTTTTGCCTGTTCCTTATTGAGCGATCGGCCCTTGCAGGCCGGATCAATGGTACCGTTCAGGACGATAAAGGGAATATTCTGCCCTATGCCTCCGTATTTGTAAAAGGCAGTTCCATCGGCACCACGACCAACAATAACGGTCGTTATTTTCTCGATCTGCCCGCAGGTCAATATACCATCGTTTGCCAGTATGTTGGATATGCACGCCAGGAAAAAACGGTAACCCTCGGCAGCGAGGCGCTAACGCTGGATTTTCATCTGTCACTTCAGCAAACGACTATGAAAGAAGTGATCGTAAAAGCAGGGGCAGAAGATCCTGCCTACGAGATTATCCGGCACGCGATCAAAAAAAGAAAGACCTATGAAAACGCGCTCGATTCGTTTACCTGCGAAGCCTATATTAAAACGGTATTAAAGACCAGCAGCCTTCCCTCCCGCATTTTGGGGCGAACCTTCAGCGACGAGGATCGCAAAAACCTGGGTGTGGACTCCGAAGGAAGAGGTCTTATCTTTCTTTCTGAATCGGTGACCAGGATCTCTTTTAAAAAGCCTGATAAAGTTAAGCTGGAAGTGATCTCCGGCCGACAGAGCGGCACGAACGGATTTGGATTCAATTTTCCGACCTTTATCGACTTCTACAGCAACAACGTAAATGTTTTTATTACGCAGCTTAGCCCCCGCGGTTACGTTTCACCCATTGCCGACGGAGCGTTGAATTATTATAAGTATAAATATCTGGGGTCTTTTATCGAAGACGGTAAAGAGGTGAACCAGATCCGTGTAACGCCAAAGAGAAGGTTTGAACCGCTGTTTACTGGAACGATCAACATTACCGAGGGCGACTGGCGCATCCACAGTCTCGACCTGATGCTCACGAAGGACTATCAATTGGAGATCGTCGATACACTGAAGATCCGGCAGATCCATGTTCCCATTGCTCCCGATATCTGGAGGACGCAAAATCAGATCGTTCAGTTCAGCTTTAATAAAATGGGCATTGACGCCATCGGCAGTTTTCTGAATGTCTACAGCAAATACGATCTGGGTCCCCGGTTCCCCAGGAAATATTTCAATAACGTGATCGTGAAATATGACACTGCGGTGAATAAGAAAACCCTCGCATACTGGGACTCACTGAGGCCCGTTCCGCTGGAGCCTGAAGAGAAAGAAGACTACCGGGTGAAGGACAGCATTTACAAAAGCAGCATCGATTCGGCCTCCAGCAAACGCGTGATCGATTCGCTGCGGAAGCAGCAGGGACGGGTATCCGCAAAAAATATCCTGCTCACGGGCATCAGCCGGTCGGACTACGATCCGGTTCATCCGTTCACTTTCAGCACGCAGCCTTTATTGCCAAAACTCCAATACAATACGGTCGAGGGCCTGGTTATCCAGGGAGAGGCCAGTTTTCTCAAAGAGAACCTGGAGACCGGCAACGACGTCGAGCTGATCCCGCATATACGGTATGGGTTCAGCAATACCCGGATAGAAGCCTGGGGAGAACTGAAATTCAGTCATAAGAAAGCCGTATTCGATATGAACGGGACCACAGAGGCCCGGCATGCCTGGATATTTTCGGGCGGGCGGCGTGTAAGCCAGTTCAACGCTGACAATCCGATCAGCCCCCTGATGAATGAGCTCTATACTTTATTCGTGCGGAAGAACTATATGAAAATTTACGAGAACTGGTTTGGTTCAGCCCAATACAAAACGAGGCTGGACAATGGCCTGCTGATCTCGGGCTCGCTGCTGTATGAAGACCGGATCCCACTGAACAATACCAGTAATTTCTCTTTCTTCGGCGATAAAGACAAACCATTTACACCCAACTATCCTTACGAACAGCTGGACACCCAGTTTACCCGGCACCAGGCGCTCATTGCAGGCATTGATCTGCAGTTCAGACCCGGGCAGCAATACATCGAATTCCCGGATAACCGGCTGGCCATTGGCTCGAAGTATCCGACCCTGGAACTGCAATATCGCAAGGGAATACCGGGCCTTTTGGGAAGCGATGTGGATTACGACAAATGGCAGTTTTCAGTCTGGGACAATATCAACTTCAAACTGCGGGGCGAACTGAAATACCGGTTCAGCATCGGTGGTTTCCTGAACACCAGGGATGTCTTTATCCAGGACTACCAGCATTTCAACGGAAACCGAACATTTTATGCGAGCCAATATCTGAATAGCTTTCAGTTAGCGCCCTATTATGAGAATAGCACCATCGCGGCTTTTTATGCCACCGGACATCTTGAGCATCACTTTAACGGCATGCTCACGAACAAGGTCCCTCTCCTGAGAAACCTGCAGTGGAACCTGGTGGCTGGCGCCAATGCGTTTTATGTTAACAGCAGCAATAACTATTTCGAAATATTCGGGGGGCTCGAAAATATTCTGAAGATATTCCGGGTGGATGTCGTCGCCTCTTACCTGGATGGCAAGACCGGACAGGTTGGTGTGCGGGTGGGTATGGACGGTCTGTTCGGCGGGTTTCTTGACGCCGCCCTGCGGAATCCGGGCGGCAGGCCCCCTCAGCAGCGTCAGCCCGGCAACTGAACTTAGCCCTTCAATATTGCAATCAACCGCTCCAATTCTTCCACTGTATTATAACTATGCAGGGCAATTCTCAACCGCTCCTCTCCTTCCGGAACGGTGGGATGCAGGATCGGCCTGATATCAAAGCCCTGATCCAATAATTTATTGGCAACCGTTTTCACCCGTTCATTGCCGGGAATGACGAGACATTGAATAGCTGTAGCAGAAGGTTTAAACGAATAGGTTTCTCCGTTAGCCGTTGTTATCTGCCGATGCGCCGAAAGATGGGTTATCAGCCGGCCGAGTTGCTTCCTTTCCGCCTGCATTTTGGGAAATAGCTCATAAGCTGCACGGATAGCGGCGGCAGAAACCGGCGGGAGCGCTGTTGTATAGATGAAGGCGCGGGAAAAATTGATCAGATAGTTTCGAAGCAACTCACTGCCCAGTATAGCCGCACCATGACAGCCCAGGGCCTTACCAAAAGTGTGCACCCTCGCAAAACAACGGTGATGCAGATTTTCCCGCTGCATCAATCCTTCCCCCAACGCGCCGACCACGCCGGTGGCATGCGCTTCATCCACAATCAGGTTCGCGCCATAATGTTCGCAGCGTGATGTCATTTCGATTACCGGCGCCTGATCTCCGTCCATAGAAAAAACAGACTCCGTCACTACAAAAACATTCCCCTTTTTCCCTTGTAGTTTCTTCTCCAGATCTTCCACATCGTTATGCCGGAATGAAAAGGCATTCGCCAGGGAAAGCCGGATGCCATCGCGGATGGAAGCATGGCTCAGCTGATCGTAGAGGATGGTATCTCCGCGGCCGGCTACTGCGGAAAGAAGTCCTATATTGGCATCATACCCGGAATTGTAGACAAGGGCTGCAGGCGCATCGTGAAATGAAGCGATCTGCTGTTCAATTTCTTCGATCAGGGGATAGTTGCCTGCCAATAAACGTGAACCGGTTGAGCCATGAGAAAAGGATTGCCCTTCAAGGGCTGTTTCGATCAACCCGTTTTTTGCAACGCCCAGGTAATCGTTCGAAAAAAAATCGTGTTCTCCCGATGCCAACTGGAGTCGCCGGTAGGCATCCCGGCGGAATCTTTCCTGCAATTTTCCGTCTAAGAATCCTGTGTTCATTTAATCAGATTTCCTGATCTTTAGCTGCCAAATATCATGCTAATCGCTTCAACGGCCAAACATGAGCAAGTCCAAAAGTATCCTGGGCCTTCAGCTGCCCACCGATCCCCGCTGGGTTGACCTGGCTAACATCTCCATAGAGGAGATCCTGACCGACCATGCCTTCTGTGAACAGAAAGCCGCAACGACCTGCATTTCGCTGATCCAAAAATATTCGGATCGTAGCCGCCTGGTGGAAGAGCTGGCTCCTGTTGTTACAGAAGAATGGGGCCATTTTCGCATGGTACTGGCCGAGCTCAATAAAAGAGGATTGAAACTGGGCAAACAACGGAAGGATGAATATGTGAACCACCTCATCGCCTTTCAGCGCAAAGGAGGAGATTTTGACGATCGTTTCCTGGATCAATTGCTCACCATGGCCATGATCGAAGCCAGAAGCTGCGAACGTTTCAAAAGACTAAGCGAAGGACTTCCCGACGAATACCTGCAGAATTTTTATCGGCGCTTCATGGAAAGCGAAGCCGGACACTATCATTTATTTATCGATCTCGCCGAAACCTATATCGGAAAAGAGAAGGTCCGCAAGCGCTGGGCGGAATGGCTGAACTACGAAGCCGGCATAATGGCAAAAATGGAGGTAAGAGGGGACCGGATCCATTAACAGGACGCTTTGCCCGGGTTAAAAAAGGGGTGATTTTACCCTGCCATAAACTGTTAAATCACTGATAAACGGCACTAACTTTGAACCGACCTTGTGGAAGTATGGAACTTCCAATAAAAACCGGCGTTCGGAAAAACAGTTACGCCAAATCAACAATCGATATGAGTGCGGATTTCAAAAACGAATTACAGCTCATTCTGTCGGGCCTGCAGGGCCTGGATAAGCGGATAGATACATTTCAATCCTCTACCAGGGAAGATTTTAAGCAGGTAGATGCCAGAATGAATTCACTAAATACGAGAATGGACTCATTGCAGTCTTCCATGAACGAAGGGTTGAAGCAGGCAGATACCAGAATGAATTCGCTTGAGTTTTCCCTGAACGAGGGTTTGAAGCAAATGGATACCAGAATGAATTCGCTTGAGTTTTCCCTGAACGAAGGCCTGAAGCAGGTGGATAAAAAATTCGATGTATTTCGTTCAGAAATGAAACAGGATCTGAACCGGTTGGATTCGAAATTCGATCCGTTGCGCATGGAAATAAAAACTGATATGCAGCGGCTGGAAGAGAAAATGGAAAATAAGTTTGCTTCCCGGGCCGACCTGCTGGCCGTGGAGGAAAGGCTGTCACTTCGAAATGATACAATTAAATCCGACATGCAGGCTATGGAAGAAAGGCTATCGATTCGAAATGATGCAATTAAATCCGATCTGCTGGCTGTAGAAGAAAGGCTGTCGCTTCGAAATGACACAATTAAATCCGGTCTGCTGGCGATGGAGGAAAGACAGGCCCTCCGATATGCAACAAAAGAGCATCTTGCTCAAACGAAAATTGACCTGATCAAATGGATGTTTACGTTTTGGGCTTCCCTGATATTAATGCTATTGGGCCTCTACCTGAAAAAATAAACCTATAAGTTCGAGGAAAAATGATCCAATTCCCGGCTGAGATCAAGAAAAGGATGCTTTTCCTGCAGTTCCTTAGTCTTCGCGAGTTGTTCTTTCAGGAAGCGCTTATGGGCATCCGTATCGGGATGCAATGCCCGGTGACGGTAAGCAATCCGGATTTTTTTCACTTCTTCCGAGAGTGAGCGGGAAGCGGTGTCGATATAAGCAGTCATGAATTTTTCCAGCACAAATGCAGTAGCCTGATAATTGGGATGCACCAGGTCCCGGTCGTAAAAACGATAATCGCGCAACACGTCGATCAGCAGCTCGTAAGCGGGGAAATAATAAATATGCCCGAATTTATTCTCGAAGTAGTGAACAACCTCAATAAGCCGGGCCTTGCTCCGGTTGTTCTCTATAACGCCGTCCCTTATATGGCGTACGGGGCTGACTGTTAGAATGACCTTCAGCAAGGGATTGAATTGCCACAGCCGGTAGAAGCTTTCGTCAAGAGCGGAAAGCATATCTTCCACCGGCAGCAGTTTTTTGGTGAACCGGTCGGCCGGGGCACGATGACAATTGGCCACGGCCAGCTGGTTTTCTTTCAACGTATAAGAAAAGGCTGACCCAAGGGTAATGATCAGCCAGTCTGCATCCTTCAGAAAAGCCTGCGCGCGCTGCTGCGACCGATTGATCTGGTTCAGGCAGCGTTCCTGGCTGGTATCGGAAAAAACGCCATGATGCCGCCAGCTCTGCCAGAGGTCATTTAGAAAGACAAGGTCCCCGGGTTGATATTGATACCCTTCAACGTAAGAGAGCAGGCTGTTAGCCACGCTCAGCGGATCGAACAGGATGCCATTCGGGTTTTGAAGCACATCAAAGCCTGCATCCATCAACTGATTCCCAATATGCTCCGTGAAGCAGGAACCCGTCAGCAGCATTTTCTGCGGGTAGCGTATTTTTTCCACAGGTTCTTCGATCGTTATGGGCAGAAAGAAATCTTCCATATTAATCATTTAAAAAGATATCTGCAGCCAGTGCCAGGCTTTCCGACAGGGCTTCTTCATTCAGCGGAGTAAGCAGGCGCCGCTTTTTGAAATAATCGATCAACAGCAGACTGTCCATATTCCCCACCAGCTCGTCACCCGCCATCGGACATCCTCCAATGCCTTTGAGCGCTCCGTCGAATCTTGAACAGCCGGCCCGAAGGGCTGCCTCTATCTTGGCCTTCCAGCCATCCGGACGGGAATGAAGATGTACGCCGACCGTTCGGCCAGGCAAGGCTTTTATCAGATAGTCTGTCATTTCGAAAACCTGATCCGGCAAGGCAAGCCCAACGGTGTCAGCCAATGAAATAACCCGGATATCGGCGATTCTGATCAGTTTACCGACCCACCCAAACACGATCTCCGGGCTCCAGGGATCGTTGTAAGTATTGCCAAAGGCCATCGAGATATAAATTACCAGCCGCTTGTTTTTCCGGCTGCAAATAGCCTGTATTTTCTCCACGCGCTTCAAGGACTCTTCGATGCTGCTATTGGTATTTCTTTGCTGAAAGACCCCGGAAACAGAAAAAGGAAAACCCAGGTCGGAAATCTGGTCGAAGGCAGCCGCTTCTTCCGCGCCGCGCTCGTTAGCTATAATGGCGAGCAGCCGGGTGCTGCGACCGTCGCCATCCGACGGGATTTTCAATTTGGAAACCACTTCCGCCGTGTCGGCCATTTGCGGAATAGCGCGCGGCGACACAAAGCTGCCAAAATCCAGTGTATCGAACCCTACCCGGAGAAGGGCATTCAGGTAGTCAATTTTTTTTGCAGCAGGAATAAGATTCTTCCAGCCCTGCATGGCGTCCCGTGGACATTCTACCAACTGAAGCGGCTGCAAAGGTTTATCGGTGGCTACCGGTTCCATACAGCGAAACTACAGCAAATACCCGGTTTGAACGGGTGCAGTCACCGGTTCATCCGTTGCTTCATAGCCTCATAAAGAATGATACCGGTGGCAACAGAAACATTGAAGGAATCGAAATCGCCCGCCATGGGAATCGTAAAATGTTCATCGGCCGCTTTGCGCAGGTAGGGCTGCAGGCCCTTGTCTTCGCTGCCCATCATCAGGCAGCAGGGCTCGTGCAAATCGAGTTCGTAGATTTTCTTTTCAGCGTCCATGCCGCTGGCGAATGCTCTTATTCCGTTGAGATGAAGCGTATCCACGGCCTTAAGCAGGCTGTTCACCCGGCAAATATGAATTTTCTCCAGCGCACCGGCCGACGATTTCATCGCTTCTTCATTCAATGCCGCAATGCCCTTATCGGGAATGATGAGCGCCTGCGCGCCGCAGCAAACAGCGGTTCTGGCAATCGCGCCGATATTGCGCACGTCGGTGATGCCTTCCAGCAAGACAAACAAAGGAACGGTTCCCGCACCCACCACGGCATCGATAGCCTGCTGCAGGTCGATATATTGCACGCGGGAAGCAAAGGCCAGTACGCCCTGGTGGTTCGCCCGCGTGAGTGAAAACAATTTTTCCTGAGGAACCTGTTGAACCGGAATAGCGGCTTCTGCCGCGAGCTTTCTGATCTCCCCGATGGATTCGCCGCTCACATTCCGCTGCAACAGAATTTTGTCGATAGCACGGCCCGACCGAATGGCTTCAATCAGGGGCTGACGACCGATGATCAGACTTGAAGATTTCAAAACAGACTATTTTAGTTTACCCTGCAGCAGGAGCAACTGTACCCGTTGAATGGCAGCCACAGACATCGCATCGGTGATTTGACCGGATTCAACCATATCGACAGACTGACTGAAAGGAATTTTTCGGATCGCTAACGACTCGGTCTCTTCGGGACTCGCACTATGCTGTTCCAGTTGCCGGGCCAGGAACAGGATTGCGTGTTCATCGGACACGGAATTAGATAAATGCATATCCAACAAATGCTGCCATTCGCCGGCCACCAGTCCGGTTTCTTCTAACAGCTCCCGCTTTGCCGCAGTTAGCGGTTCTTCATTCATCGGTCCTCCCCCTTCAGGAATTTCCCAACTGTAAGCGTTCATCACAAACCGGAATTGGCCAACCAGGTAAATATTCATTTGTTCATCTAACGGAACGATACCGATCGCCCGGTTCTTATAATGAACTTTGCCATAAATACCTTTCCCGCCGGCGGGGTTCAACACCTGAAATTCGGTAAGCCGGATCCAGGGGTTGTCGTACACCTCCCGCTGACTGAGAACCTTCCAGGGATTTTGTTCCTCCTGCATGATCGAAAATACGATTAAAAATGGCTGCCTGCCCCAATGCAAAAGGGCCGGCCAAAGCCAGCCCTTTCTATATCCTTGACAAGACTATTTGATTTTAAAGGCCTGTTTCACTTTGCTTACATAGTCCAGCTTCTCCCAGGTAAACAGGTCTACTTTCTTTTGAACCGTTTTGCCATCGGGCGACACAAAGGTCTTTACCACCGTCTGGGGTTTACGACCCATATGACCGTAAGCCGCCGTTTCACTGTAGATGGGGTTGCGGAGTTTCAGCCTTTGTTCAATGAAGTAAGGACGCATATCGAACACTTTCTCCACGATCTTGCCGATCTGCCCGTCGGTCAGATCTACTTTGGCTGTACCGAAAGTATCCACGTGGATGGAAGTCGGCTGGGCAACGCCGATCGCGTAAGAGACCTGCACCAATACTTCATTGGCTACGCCGGCGGCAACCAGGTTCTTCGCAATATGGCGTGTAGCATAAGCCGCACTGCGGTCCACTTTGGAAGGATCTTTGCCGCTGAACGCACCGCCGCCATGTGCTCCCTTTCCTCCGTAAGTGTCTACGATGATCTTTCTTCCGGTGAGCCCGGTGTCGCCATGCGGGCCGCCGATCACAAACTTGCCGGTCGGATTAATATGATACTTGATCTGATTGTTGAAGAGATGCGCGTACTTTTTATACTTCGATTTCACCCGGGGGATAAGAATGCCGATAATATCCTTCCTGATCTTCTCGCGCATTTTAGCTTCGGTATCGAAGTCATCGTGCTGTGTCGAAATTACGATGGCGTCTATGCGTGTCGGATTGTTATTGTCGTCGTACTCCAGCGTTACCTGGCTCTTCGCATCGGGGCGCAGGTATTTGATCTGTTTGTTTTCCCTTCTGAGTGCAGCCAGTTCGATCAGCAGCGCATGCGCCAGGTCCAGCGCGAGCGGCATATAGTTATCGGTTTCGTTGCTGGCATAGCCGAACATCATCCCCTGATCGCCGGCCCCCTGCTCTTCTTTTTTGCTGCGATCCACGCCCTGGTTGATATCGGAAGATTGTTCATGAATAGCTGAAAAGATGCCGCAGGAATTGGCTTCAAACATATATTCACTCTTGGTATATCCGATCCGGCGAATCACGGAACGGGCAATGTCCTGCACATCAAGATAGGCCCGGGATTTCACCTCCCCCGCCAACACCACCTGACCGGTGGTCACCAAGGTTTCGCAGGCTACTTTGGAATTGGGGTCGAAAGCCAGGAAATGATCGATCAACGCATCGGAGATCTGGTCGGCCACTTTATCGGGATGGCCTTCGGATACACTTTCAGAAGTAAATAAATAAGGCATGTTAAGCTTTTTGAATGGGCTTGTATAAATAAAAAACCACTAACTACCTTCGTAATTAATGGATGGCGGTGCAAAGATAGTAGTTGAGCGCAAATTTTTCGGGTTTGCAAGAAAGAACTATTGTGAAAGTTCCGTATACAATTGCAGGTAATCGCTGAGATCGGACTCGGCATTGAATGGCAATACCTTTTTCCCACGCACTTTACCGAATTCCTCTACCAGTTTCTTGTCGATCCTGTCGGCGCCAAAAGTGATGGCATCGGCATACTGTGCACCACCGCGAAACAGTGCCGCATTGGTACCCTCCTGGAAAGGCTCAAGATCCTTATCCTTAATCGTGGGATGAATATTGGCCAGGCGGGTGAAATCGGCTCCCAGCTTCTCTTTAAAGGTTGTCTGACCGATCGTGTAGATCACTTTGCTGTGCGCAAAGACGGGTTCTTTCTTATATACCGTTTTCAGGTAAAAGGGAATGAGGCCCGTCATCCAGCCGCTGCAATGGATAATATCAGGGGGCCAGCCGAATTTCTTTACTGTTTCCAATGCTCCCTTGCAGAAGAACACGGTTCGCAATCCGTTATCGTCGAACCATTTCTCCTTTTCATCATGAAAAATGAACTTTCTTTTGAAAAGATCTTCGTTCTCCAGAAAATATACCTGAAGACGTGCGTTGGGCAGGGAGGCCACCTTAATTTGCAGCGGGTAATCGTCGTTGTCAACGGAAACGTTGATACCGGAAAGCCTGACTACTTCGTGCAGCCGGTGCCTTCTTTCATTAATTACTCCAAAACGGGGCATGATGCAGCGCACTTCAAAGCCATGATCGTTCGACTTGATAGCCAGCCGGTTTACCGTTTCGGCGAACTCGGTCAGCTCTAAGTACGGAGACATTTCGTTGGCAATAAATAAAATCCTTTTCTTTGCTACCATTAGGAAGGGAATTGATGATCAGGAGACCCTGAAAATAGTTTGCAAAGGTAAGGTTTATTCCATAAATGGGTTCCTGAGCGCCTGGCTGGTCTATAACATATTGAAAATGATTATCTTTAAGCGATCGGCGGATATGGAGACCTGGCTGGCATCCCGGCGAAACCAAGTGGCCCGGATCGGCTTTGTTCCTACCATGGGCGCCCTGCACGAGGGTCATCTCAGCCTGATCCGGGCTTCAAAAGACGCCGGCGACCTCACTGTTTGCAGCATTTTTGTCAACCCCACCCAGTTCAACGATCAGCAGGACTTTCAGAAATACCCCATTACCACGGAAAATGATATCCTGCTGCTTGAAAAACAGGGGACAGACCTGCTTTTTTTACCTTCCCGGGAAGAAATCTACGCTCCGGGTGAAAATCTGGAAACCTATTCCCTGGGATATCTGGAAACCGTTTTCGAGGGACTTTACCGGCCCGGGCATTTCCAGGGCGTTTGCCAGGTTATGCGGCGCCTGCTGGAACGGGTTAAGCCAGACGATCTTTTTATGGGCCAGAAGGATTTCCAGCAATGCCTGGTAATTAAAGAACTGATCCGGGAGCTCGGTATTCCAACTCAATTTCATACCGTACCGACCCGTCGGGAACCCGACGGACTGGCCATGAGCAGTCGGAATACGCGTCTCAGCCGGGACGAGCGCAGCCGGTCTACAGGTATCTTTAAGGCCCTTACCTATATAAAGGAAAACCTGACCGCGGGAAACCTGAATGCACTGCTGGCCCATGCGCAATCGATGCTCGATGAGTCCGGCTTCAGGACAGAATATATAGCTATCGCCAAAACAGAAGACCTTCAGCCGGTCAACGACTGGAACGGGAAAGATAAAGTCATTGCCCTGGCTGCCGCCTTTCAGGGGCCGGTCCGCCTGATTGACAATATGCTGCTCAATTGATTACTTTTGCAGGCTAAAAATTCCGCTTTAATGGATATTGAAATTCTGAAATCGAAGGTTCACCGGGTTGTTGTTACGGAAGCTAACCTCCATTATGTAGGCAGCCTGACGCTTGATGAAGACCTGATGGACGCCGCCAATATGATCGCCAATGAAAAAATCCAGGTGGTCAATGTGAATACCGGAGCAAGGATTGAGACCTACCTGCTCAAGGGGAAACGCGGTTCAGGCATCTGTTGCCTGAACGGGCCCGCAGCCCGCAGCGGAACGGTCGGTGACGTAGTCATCGTGATATCGTATGCCAGAATGGATTTTGAAGAAGCAAAGAAATTCAAGCCGTGGGTTGTCTTTCCAAAAGAAGGGAATAAATTGTAGTCTCTGTTTATACCTATGGCCGGCGTAAAAAAAAATGTGATCACCATTTTCCAGTATGTTCTTTTTGCATCACTGGCCGTATTTTTTGTCTGGTTGAGCCTGCGGGGATTGGATCGGGAAAAATGGCGGGAACTGAGAACAGCCATGAACCGCGCCCATTACTGGCTGCTGGTTCCCGTGTTCGGGCTTTTGTTGATCAGCCACTGGCTGCGCGCGTTACGCTGGCGCCAGTTGATGGAGCCCATGGGCTATCGGCCCCGCCGCATCAACGCCTTCCTCGCTGTGATGATCGGTTATTTTGTCAATCTTGGCGCCCCACGCCTTGGCGAAGTCGTTAAATGTACTATCCTGGCCCGTTATGAGAAAGTGCCCGCGGAAAAATTGGTGGGCACAATCGTTGCCGAGCGGGCTTTCGATGTAATTTCTCTGTTTATCGTATTCGCACTCAGCCTCGTTTTACAATTCGACATTGTTTCCTCGCTGGCCAGGGATTATATCGCACCGCTTTTTCATAAAACCGGCGGTATTTCGGCGCTCGCGAAAATAGCCATTCTGCTTACAGGGGGTATTTTGCTTTTTATACTGCTGAGAATATTGTTCAAACGTTTTGGACATATTAATATAGTGCAGCGGATCCGGAATTTACTCACCGGCGTTTGGCATGGCCTGATCAGCGTACGCGCCCTGAAGAATAAATCCCTGTTCTTTTTTTATACCGTAGGGATCTGGATCCTCTATTTGCTCAGCACCTGGTGCGGCTTTTTTGCCATCGACGAAACCAGCCGTCTCGGGCTTGCCGATGCACTAACAGTGTTGGTTATGGGCAGTATCGGCATGATCGTATCGCCGGGTGGTATTGGCGCCTATGCCCTGCTGGTGATGGAAACTGTCGCCCTTTACAATGTTCCGAAAGAACCCTATGGGCAGGCCCTGGGCTGGCTCTTATGGCTTGGACAGTTCCTGAGCTTTATTACTTTTGGCGTGATCAGTTTTATTCTGCTGCCACGCGTTAATCAGGCAAAAAACAAACCGAATGAAACAACCACAGGTTATTGAGCACAAAATCCTCTCGCTTCGGGACGCCTTATTCCAGCGTAATCGCTGGAAATTGCTGGGAAAAACGATTGCCTTCACGAATGGATGTTTTGACATTATTCATCCCGGACATATTGCATCTTTGTCCGACGCAGCGCGCGAAGCCGACTTCCTGGTGGTCGGACTGAACTCGGATGCTTCAGCGAGACGACTCAAGGGAGAGGGCAGACCAGTTATGGATCAACAATCCCGGGCAACCATGCTGGCCTCGCTGCTGATGGTAGATGCCGTGGTTATTTTTGAAGAGGACACGCCGCTTGAGCTTATCACGTTAATACAGCCCGATGTACTCGTCAAAGGCGGAGATTATACCATCGATCAGATCGTTGGCGCCAGAGAGGTCCAGGCAACCGGCGGCCGGGTCGTGATCAACCCCACTATTCCCGGATTTTCTACAACAGGCATCATCGGAAAAATACGAAGCCTGTAATTCAATAAAGGGAACCGGTTGATCTCATTCGTTCAACCGCGCCTCCTCGAGATCCAGTTCCCATTCCCGGTTATTGAGCATTTCATCCGGGTATACATTTTCCTCGCGTAATTTCTGCAGCTCTTTTCGTCTCACGGTCACCAGTTCCAGCAGCATGATTCTGTATTTCGGAAGAAACCCCGAAGCCAGCTGTTCGCTCTCGTCCTTTAGCAGCCTCTTATTAGCGTATTCAATCATTCGTTCATATCGGTCTTTTAACCTCCGGTAGGCGTCCAGCCTGTCAAGTTCTTCTCCATAATGCAGCTGCATGTGATTCAGTGCGGCAGTCGCCAGGCGAAGCCGGATCGACGCTTCAATCGTCTTGAGATCTTCCTGCGAACCCCGCTCCAGCTTAAGCAGGCGAACCAGCCAGGGCAGGCTCAATCCCTGAAGCACCAGGGTAACCAGGATAACCGTAAACGTAATGAATAAAATGAGATCGCGCTGCGGGAAAGGCATGCCGTTTGGCAATGTGATGGGAACCGAAAGCGCTGCGGCCAGTGACACCACGCCCCGCATGCCGCTCCATCCGACGAGAAAAACGGGTTGCCATCCAGGGCGGATTTCTCTTTTTCTGATCTGGGCGCTAAGCATCCTGGGAATATAGGCTCCCGGGAAAACCCATATGATGCGAATGACGATCA
>DASZRP010000086.1:0-2638 GCA_035548895.1 Puia sp.
TATCGTTACGGACTGGCCGTTATTTAATTTCCGGAAAAGACCAGGCAAGCCATTTCGAGGCCTGCATTCCCTGGCCTGGTCAAGCGTATCATTGATCGGGTTTTGTGGTTGAAAGAACAAAAGGCTGCCCTGCATTGTTCCCATCGACTGGCCGCGGCAAGTTGCGGACCGGAAGCCTGATAACATTCCGGCAACCTTTCCGGTGAAAGACGAAAAAATCAATATTGGCAATAGCATCCTCAACGTCAAAGAGTTTGCATTCATATCGTTCAGTTTATTTTACCCAACTCCAATGCTAGTATAGTTTCATTTTGGAAATGATATCTAGATTAACTGGCGAGCTTCCGGTCATTTTTATTTTTCCCATCAGGGCATCCACCACGGCAGTATGCATTTGCTCGCTATTGGAATAGGCATTGATACAGGTATTCACACGTTCAAAATATTCATCGGTATTGTAAGGATTCCCGAAATTGACGACAATGATCTTTTCCTTGGGCATGGCGTTTACTGCCCACACGGTCTGCGCTTCGTCGTCGTAAAACGAGAGCGGTCCGAAAGGGGCATGGGAAGTTCGGGCCGTTGCAAAAATGATGCGATCATATTTTCGCGGAGCGTCCTCCGCCCAGCCCTGTGTTTCGTATAGTATATCATGACGAAAATCGACCTGGAATCCCCTTGTTTTCAATTGTGCAGCAAAATCCCGAAGTTCCCGCAGATTGCGATCGCCGCCTTTTCGTCCAACGGGTGTCACTCCGACAACCAGGACCTTTTTGTCCTTTACCGGATCTAACGGCAATGCACCTTCCCTGTCACGGATCAGTGTGACCGCTTTTTCGCAAATGGTCCTGGCTACCTGACCGGCTTCTGCTTTCTCGGTTGCCGTCAATGGCCGAATCAGTTCGTGGTCTTTTTTTAACAAACCGAATCGCTCCTTCAGGGCCCAGACGCGCTGCACGGCATCGTCGAGCCTGGACATCGGTATTTCGCCACGGCGTATCCGCGCCTCCAGCGTATCCATATAGGTATAGGAAGGCCAGAGCAAGGCATCCACTCCTGCTTTAAAACTTTCAATTTCACTTTCCAGCGGACTATCGTACCAGCCCCGGAACCCGCCCATGACCATCGCATCGGAAATGATAACTCCTTTAAATCCCATTTCTCCTTTCAGTAAACCGGTCAGCAATTCCTTTGAGAGCGTGGCCGGCGGATACAGCCCGTTGATTTTTTCCTTCTGATAAGAAGGCAGGGTAATATGTCCCGGCATGATGCAGGCCACGCCACTGTCGATCAGCGCCTGGAACACTTTCCCATGCTTTTGTTTCCAGACTTCAAAGGGCAGGGAATTGCGGGAGGTCAGTAAATGCTGATCGCGGTAGTCGACGCCGTCGCCGGGAAAATGCTTAATGGTGGCAGCCACCCCATTGTCTTGCAGACCCCTGATCTGCCGGCTGAGCAAACGGATCGTGAGGTCAGGATCATCCGAGATGCTCCGAATATTGGTGATCGGGTTGAAGGGATTCAGGTTCAGATCGGCCACAGGGTTCAACACCCATTGCACGCCAACCGACCGGGCTTCCCGGGCAACGGATTTGCCATAGGCCTGAGCTAACAATGATGAATCGGCCGCACCGAGGGACATTTCATTGGGAAAGGAAGTCATGCCTGGCAGATCCACACCCGTTTCATAATCCTGCTGGAAAATCAACGGCAAGGCACTGGCTTCCTGGTATTCGCGGCAGGATTTCCGAACGTGTTCTTCATAGTCTTCGGGCTTCACGCCGTCGAATAATTTCCATCCCATAAAAAAACCGCCCACCGGATAGTGTGCGAAAAATCCTTTTAAGGATCCATAGGCGGCCACGAATTCTTTTTCCGGACCAGGCAGCATGATCATGGTCTGACCGATCTTTTGCCTCAGTGTCAATTGCTTCCAGGAGGTATCTGTCGGAATAAACGTATCAGCCTTAACCAAAGGGTCGGCCTGCTGTTTTTTTTTATCACTGCAGGCAGTATTCAACAGAAAAAAGATAAGGCTTGAAAATAAAATGGAACCCGCCGTACTTATTTTGCCTTGATTCATTTTTGACGATCCCTATTTTTTGATCAGGTCGATTCCGGTTATCTGTACCAGCCCATCACCCTTGTAGTTGCTCAGTACTTTGAGTTCGATATAACGGCCAGCCGGCGTTTCCCGCGGCAGGATAATTTCCTTTACTCCGCGCTCATTCTCCAATTGCCCCGCAGTCACCGCAGTTCCCCAATGGAGGCCGTCGGAGCTGGTGTAGACTTCATAGTCTTTTATGCGCGTTCCCTCACCCTCCGGGCAGTAACGGGCTGTAGTCAGCGCCCTGGCCTCGTTCTGATGAAGAAGGATGGCACCGACATGCTGTTCCTTTCCCATATCAATCCTCAGCCCGACGGGCATCTGCGCCAGCGTTGCCGACGAGTAATAAGTATGCTGTGTGGAGTCGATGGCATCGGCGGCGGGGTGATTGATATCTTCCTCGCTGGCCGTAATAGCCCACCCCTCTGGTGAAAGCAGAAAGGGACGACCGGCTGTATGGACCTCGATAATCTCATCGCCGAAGAGACTGAATTTTTCCCATGAATTCACTGTGATGACGAGGCGGCCATC
>DASZRP010000087.1:0-3908 GCA_035548895.1 Puia sp.
ATCTTTGCGCTGCCGATGCCGTGATACAACCTTACCGGCATGCAACGCAAAGCGGAGTCACGCCGCTGGCCTATCACTTCGAAAGGCCAATGATCGTTACGAATGTTGGCAGCCTTCCGGATCATGTCATTCATGATCAGACCGGGTTGGTCACTAACCCCGATCCGGCCGACTTAGCCAGGGCAATCTTGCGGTTCTACGAATTAGGAGAAGAATATTTTATTCCTCATCTTCGTGTGGAAAAGAAAAAGTATTCCTGGGAAAACCTGGTAAATACTATTCTCAACATATCTCATGATCTACAGAAGTAAAGCGCCTTTGCGTATCGGATTGGCTGGTGGAGGGACTGATGTGAGCCCTTATAGCGATCTTTATGGAGGCGCCATACTGAATGCGACGGTTTCGCTGTATGCGTACGCCAATATTGAACTGATCGAAACAGATGAAGTTCAGTTTGAGGCAATCGATTTTAAGACCAGACAGGTGATTAAAAAAGACTCACCAGTTGAAATGAATGGCATACTGGACCTGCACAAAGGCGTTTACGACAGGATACGGAAACAGTTTCAGAATATTTCTTCGGGGTTTAAGCTATCAACCTTTGTAGATGCGCCCGCCGGTTCGGGGTTGGGCACTTCTTCCACGCTGGTCGTCGCGATGGTTGGAGCATTTGCCGAAATGCTGAAGCTGCCGCTCGGAGAGTATGACATAGCTCATCTGGCTTATGAAATTGAGCGGAAAGACCTGGGTATGGCCGGCGGCAGGCAGGATCAGTACGCTGCGACTTTTGGCGGAGTGAATTACATGGAATTTTACGATGGTGAAAAAGTGATCGTGAACCCGCTTCGCATCAAACAGGAATATTTGTTCGAACTGGAAAATAACCTCGTGCTTTATTATACGGCGACCAGTCGCGAATCGGCGAAAATTATAGAACAGCAGACCCGGAATGTGGTGGCAAAAAAAAGCGCTTCCATCGAAGCCATGCATCAGCTGAAGGAACAATCGCAGCAGATGAAGGAAGCCCTGTTGCGCGGCAGGCTTCACGAGATCGGCGAGATACTGGATTTCGGGTTCGAGCAGAAACGCAAGATGGCCGAAGGCATTTCCAACGACCGGGTTGAAGAGATATACCGGGCGGCCAAGGCAGCCGGGGCTACGGGTGGAAAGATCTCCGGGGCTGGCGGCGGCGGATTCATGATCTTTTACTGTCCTGCCAACACCAAATACAAGGTGATTGAAAAACTCTGCGAATTTGGCGGTCAGTGCAAATCTTATCAATTCGTAAAGTACGGGTTGACCAGTTGGACTATTTAAATTTGAATTTATGATCGAGGACATAAAAAGGATAATTGCGGCATCGATTGCCGTTAAGCAAAAGCTGCTGTCAGATGAAAAGCTTTTGAAAATTACTCAGGAGGTCGTTGATATTATCGTGAAGGCCTTCAGGAACGGTAACCGCGTCTATTTCGCAGGAAATGGGGGCAGTGCGGCAGATGCGCAGCATCTGGCTGCAGAATTTTCCGGCCGGTTCTATACTGACCGGCATGCGCTTCCAGCCGAGGCATTGCACTGCAATACGTCTTATTTGACAGCAGTTGGCAATGACTACAGTTTTGATGAAATCTACGCACGACTGATAAGAGGTATTGCGAATAAGGGCGATGTGCTGATCGGTTTGTCAACTTCCGGAAATTCTAAAAATATTATAAAAGCATTTGAAGCTGCTTTGGAAAAGGGTGTGATCACTGTCGGGTTTACAGGAGAAAGCGGTGGAAAATTAAAAGATGTCAGCGATTATCTATTCAATGTTCCGTCGACGGATACACCAAGGATACAGGAGTCTCATATCCTGCTGGGTCATATTGTGTGCGAGCTGGTGGAGAAGGAATTTTTCAAAGTGAAACCGGGATTGGTGTGATCCGGGAGATGATCGTGCTGGCCGGAGGGCTGGACACCCGATTAAAAACGGTTTTGCCGGACCTGCCCAAATGCCTTGCACCGGTGAACGGCCGGCCTTTCCTGGAATATCTGCTTATTCACTTCCGCAAACAGGGTATTGAACGATTCATTTTTGCTTTGGGTCATAAGGCCGAACTGGTGGAGCAGTTTGTTACCGTGCATTTTAATTCATCAGAATACACATTCTCCGTTGAGCAGGAGCCGCTGGGCACAGGAGGAGCCATTTATCAGGCCTGCGGTCACGTGAATGATCCGGATGTATTGGTGATTAATGCGGATACTTTTTTTGCGGTGAACCTTAAAGCGATGTCGGAACAACACCGGAAAACCAAGGCGGATTGTACGCTGGCGTTAAAGTCCATGAAGCGCTTCGACCGATATGGGTCTATTAAACAAAATGCCCTTCATCGGATCACCGGATTTCATGAAAAGCGATTTATGGAAGAAGGGTTGATCAACGGTGGAATCTATGCATTGCATGTTCCCCGGTTCATCTCAAATCATTTTCCTAAGGTCTTTTCATTTGAAAAAGACTACCTGGAAAAACAGGTTGGCCAGGGAAAGATCTACGGCATGGTTTCGGAAGGCTGGTTTATCGATATTGGTATTCCCGAAGACTATCAACGGGCACAACAAGAGCTGCTGCAACATATTAACGATGGCATTTGATTTTAGCAAGATAGATAAAAGCTGGACGCTTTTTCTGGACCGGGACGGAGTGATCAATTATGAGAATCCGGGAAACTATGTGCGTAACTGGAATGAATTCCGGTTCTTTCCCGGAACACCGGAAAATATTGCCTTCTTCAACAAACAGTTTCTGCGGGTCATTCTCGCTACCAATCAGCGCGGGGTCAGCCGCGGGCTGATGACGGTTGCCGATCTGGAGGAAATTCACCGGCAGATGCAGCAGGCGCTTGGGCAGCAACGGGGAAGAATAGACCAGATCTATTACTGTTTGGATATGGAAGCGGAAAGCCCCTGCCGTAAGCCCAATGCGGGCATGGCTTTCCAGGCGGTACGTGACTTCCCGGAGATCGACCTGACAAAATCCGTAATGGTCGGGAACAATTTAAGTGACATGGGATTCGGACGAAATGCAGGGATGAAAACGGTCTTTCTTACCACAACCGACCCGGAGATGGTATTTCCCCATGAATGGGTCGATGCTCATTATGAGGATCTGAATGCTTTTGCAAAAGCTTTGGGAAAATCATAAAATTTTCTAAGAATTCATTCGTTAACGGGGAGTTTATTCCGTTACCAGTAAATTCGTAGATAGAACCGAATCTATGTCCCCGATCTTGAAAAAATGGTTAGCTGGTCTGTGCTTTTCTGCCTTGTTTCTGCCTGCTGCAGCTCAGATTTCCGCAGGTGAAAAAAGAAACCTGGATTTGCGGCAGGACTCTCTCGCGTCTTATGCTGACCAAATTGTGAATGCTCCTGAGGCTGAGCAACGATTCCGGGCAGACAGCAATTTCATTCGCATGTTGGTGCGTGCGTTGAAACTGCCCAATTCTTTTGACTATCCTTTCGATTCCCTGCTTACTATCTCACGGTTATACGCACCGGATAATAGTTTTCGCATTTTCACCTGGCAGGTGAAAAAAGATGAATTTATCTATATTCAACGAGGCGCCATACAAATGAGAACGACAGACGGTTCATTGAAACTAATCGGCCTGCACGACGTTTCGATGTTTACTGCGAGGCCGCTCGACTCTGTAAGGACGGCTTCCAACTGGATCGGCGCCATTTATTACCGGATCATCGAAAAATCTTTCCAGGGAAAGAATTTCTATACGCTGCTGGGTTTCGATAGCTACAATATCAGCAGCAATAAAAAATGGATGGAGGTGTTAACCTTCGACAATCGTGGAGAGCCACAATTTGGAGGTCCCTATTTTTTATTTAAGAACGATTCCATAGGCGCTACTTTGAAAAGG
>DASZRP010000088.1:0-13386 GCA_035548895.1 Puia sp.
TATCCGCCGGGATGCTGATAGGGTGCTCCAGGAGTATCTCAGTTAATTTTCAGGACGATTCGGCGCACACTGGACGGATTACCTTGAAGCCCAGCCGGCTGACCGAAAAAACTTGCATCATGGTAAATGACCGGAAAATCCTGGAAAACGGGAAAGTAAAATCCGTCACGGTCAACAACCTGGCTGGCGGCAGCTATTTGATCCGGTATGCATCCGAGAGTGACTGGTACAGGGATAAGCTGGACGTGCAGCTGGCAGTGGATCTGGAGGAAGGAAAATCGGTCACCCGCACCATTGATGTGCCTCCATATGGGAAGGGTTACTGGGTGCATTTGGCCAAAAGAGCCATGCTGATTTTAGCAGTAGGGATGGTCCTGAGATAGCCGTCATGCCCTGCCGGCTGGCAGGGGAATTTTCCTGCCAGCGGGTAGGCTTGTTCATGAAATCCGGTTATCCGGGGACGGAAGGTCCCGGTTACCTGGCAATCCGGGTGGCTTTGTTATTGATAAAGGAAGTTCCATTGTTGATATCAGCGGCCAGGTCCTGAATCGTTTTGGTCTCGAAAAGGCGGATCAGGTTTATTTTGATGACCTTGTATTCCTTATGCAAGGGGCACGGCTTTTTTTCGGAGCACTGGTTCAGACCCAGCACACATTTTTCCAGTTCCATGTCTTCCCCCAGGGCATGTAATACCGACCTGACCGGGAGTTTTTTCTGTTTGGCCGTTATAAAGAATCCGCCGTTGGGACCCTTGGCGGAGGAGACCACTCCTTCCTTAGAGAGGGACTGGAGTATTTTGGCAATAAAGGGAGGAGGCGCATCAGTGGCTTCCGCAATGTCAGGGATGCCCAGCCTGGTTTCTTCGCCCTTTTGGGCAATGTATATCGTGGCTCTCAATGCATATTCGCAGGCTTTGGAAAACATGGCGGTATGGCGGTTAAATGGATCGTGCAAAAAAAAAGATGGAATAGCCTGGCAGGTGCCGCTCACCCCGCTACTCCGGTCCGGCTTCCCATCGGCCATAGGAATCCCGTGTCTCATAGCGTGTCAGGGATTTCAGCGTCACCTCCGGCGCAAACGCGCCTGCCAGGTGGTTGCGTATGTAAAGTAACAAATTTTCAACCGATGGCTCGGCCTCAAAAAGGACCAGGTTGCCCGTATCCTCCGGGATGCCGTACTCGCGGGCGTACCGGCCGGAGAGCCACGGTTTATGATCCATTCCATGGATTATCCTCGCAAAGGCGATTTCTTTCAGGTTTTTAAAGTCGATCAGTAACCCGGCGGATTCCAGATACTCCTGTTGCGGGGCCCGGCCTTGTGCCGTTACGTGCAGTTCATAGGAATGTCCCTGTATGGCCCCGCATCCTCCTGCGTGCCCATACAGGGCGTGGGCCATTTCAGACCGGAAAATTTTGGTTACTGATAACATGATATCTGGTTGTTTGTTTGGCGGTGGCCGGTTTTCCCGGAACCGGGGCAGTCGGAATTCACCCGCCGTGGAACCCCCGGGAACTGATGGCCGTCATCTTTTGCACCCTGGCTTTCCGGTAGGCGGGAAGCCGGCCTAAAAAAAGACAAAAATATCTTTTATTTTTCTAATTTTGGCGCAAACTTGCTGGTATGAGAAGATTTGATCTGATTTCATTTTTGATGAACCCCAGGAAATGGTGGCTGCCACTGCTGCTCATATCTGTCATCAGCGCGGCAGGTGTGATTCACATCGGTATGGATACGTATGCCGAGGCGCCCCCGGTTCCTGACTTTGTTTCGGAAAAGGGGCAGGTCATCTTTTCCCGGGCGGAAATTCTGCAGGGGCAGGCTGCTTTCCAGAAATATGCCCTGATGGAATACGGTAGCATGTTTGGGGATGGCGCGGATCGGGGTCCGGATTTTACGGCCGATGCGCTGCATCAGACTCTGCTGATGATGGATACCTTTTATTCCTCCCGGGTGGACAGGGCAGACAGGAATGCCCCGTTGATCAGACAGGGCCTGCTGGCGCAGGAGAGAAACGAGATCAAGACTAACCGGTATGACCGGGCGGCCAACCGGGTCATCCTGAGTGAGGGGCAGCAGTACGCTGCCTCGCGGTTGCCCGTTTATTACGGGGCATTCTTTTCAGGAACCGGCGGGTCTGATTTTCACCCGGCGGGCTATATCCGGGATCCCGGGGAGATTAAACCACTGAGTGCCTTTTTCTTCTGGGGCGCCTGGGTCTGCGGGGTGCAGCGTCCGGGGGAATCCTACAGCTATACGCATAACTGGCCCTATGACCCCGCTGCCGGGAATTCCCCGAGCAGCGCGGTGATCTTCTGGAGCATCATCGGATCACTGGGCCTGGTCCTGGGCCTGGGCATCGTATTGTATTACCACGGCAAAATGGATAAGCTGGAGGATGCGGTAATTGCCAACAAGAGCCGTCCTTTCATGACTACCGAGGAAATCCGCAGGTTTCAGCCGGGACGGATCCAGAAAGTCACCTACAAATTCTTTTATGCCGCAATCCTGTTGTTTGCCACCCAGGTGCTGGCTGGCATCCTGACGGTCCATGATTTTGTCGGGTTGGTACATTTTTTTGGTTTTAACATCAGCACCGTCCTGCCGGAGACCGTTACCCGGAGCTGGCACGTGCAGCTTTCCCTGCTCTGGATCTCTGCCTGCTGGATGGGGGCCTCGGTTTTTGTAATGAGCATGATTTCCCCCCATCAGCCCAAGGGGCAACTGGCACTGGTCAACGGCGTGTTCTGGCTGACCGTACTGACCGTGGCCGGTTCCTTCGCCGGTATTTTCCTGGGGCCCCGGGGGCTGCTGGCAACGAACTGGTACTGGTTTGGGCACCAGGGCTGGGAATACGTGGAACTGGGAAAGGCCTGGCAGATCCTGCTGTTTGTAACGCTGGTGCTATGGGCCGTTGTCCTGTTGCGCGGGGTGCGGCCCGTCATGAAGGGAAAGCAGCCCTGGGCCCTGCCTAACTGGCTCGTCTACGCCACCTCCAGTATCATCCTGCTGCTGGTGTCGGGGTTCATTGCCACGCCTTCCACGAATTTTGTGATTGCCGACTTCTGGCGCTGGTGTGTCATTCACATGTGGGCGGAAGCGTTCTTTGAAGTGTTCACCACGGTCCTCATCGGGTACTTCATGGTCCTGATGGGCCTGGTAAGCATCCAGGCCACCATCCGGGTGATTTACATTGCCACTCTGTTATTCCTGGGATCGGGACTGCTGGGGATTTCCCATAATTTTTACTGGAATGCCAAGCCGGTGGGAACCATGGCCCTTGGCTCCGTGTTTTCCACGCTGCAGGTAATCCCGCTTGTCCTGCTGACCCTGGAAGCCTGGCGGTTCAGCAAGATGCCGCGGCTAATGGAGAATAATACCACCCGCAACGGCTCTCCCGGGGCTCGGTTCGGGTTTTCAGAGGTATTTCTGTTCCTGCTCGCGGTGAATTTCTGGAACTTCTTGGGTGCGGGGGTTCTTGGGTTTATCATTAATCTGCCTATCGCAAACTATTTTGAGCACGGGACCTACCTGACGGTCAACCACGGGCATGCCGCCCTGATGGGTGTGTACGGGAACCTTTCGCTCGCAGCCGTGCTGTTTTGCTGCCAGCTTTTGTTCAAGCCGGCCTGGTGGAGGCCCAAAACGGTCCGCACTATTTTCTGGTCCATCAATATCGGCCTGTTGTTAATGGTACTGCTGGATTTGTTCCCGGTGGGGATCTGGCAGTTCCGGACCGTGGCGGAAAAGGGTCTCTGGTTTGCCCGCAGCAGTGCCTTTATTGGCAGCACGGGATTCCAGACATTTACCTGGCTGCGAATCCTGGGTGGCGCGCTGTTTACTCTGGGTGGTGTGGTGCCGCTCACCTGGTATGTGGTGCGCGGCCGCAGGCAATACAGTAAGTCACCTGGGATGCCGGAAGAACAGGCTCCTGTGCCCGTGAACGGAGAACCGGTATGGGTTTCCTGACTGTCAGCCAGGCCCATGGGTTGAAGACAAACCGGCCGGGTTGCCATCCACGAACCCCGTCTGGCAGGACCTTATAACGAAAAGAAATCGGTCTATTGAAATATGAAAAGCATCGCAGTTGCAATTGAAGTTATAAAATACGGCACCAAAATATTTTACCGGGGACGTGTAAAAAAATGTTCTTTAACTGACAGGAATTGTCGGGAAATATTTCCTGCGGGGTGTGATCTATCCAGGCCCCATCTTTACCGTCGGCTTTTCTGCCTTCGCCTGGCAGTTCCAGGTGAAAAGGGCTATTGCTAAATTAAAGTGCTATGCTTTAAATTCAAACTCTCTTAGGATGAGGCCGGGGTGTAATTGCGGAAGGATACGATATGACCTTCTCGCTTGGCCTCCTCAAGTACGCTGAGAAAATTCTTCCGGAGGTAATTGGTTTCTCTGTTTCTCATATTCACTAAATTTACTGGCGTGATGGAATTAACAATGTTAGTTCGTTCATCCGGGGTTAAGAAAAAGAGAATTACAAAGCCTATTAAAAATATAATATAGAAGTATGGAGAGAAAAAAAATAATTTTAAGGCTATTGTTTACCCATATTTTATTAGTTCCTGTATTGATTCTTTTTTCATTTTTTTTAAAAAATGATTCAATCTTGGTATTAGCTATCGCCCAGGTTGTTTTAGTTATTGCATTTTTTACAGGCTATTGGGAGTTTTTTGGTTTGCGATTTAAATGGATTTACACCATTTTTATGACCTCTGTTATTGTTCTTTTTTTCAAGATAAGAGTAAAAGAGTATCTTCCTGACGTACATCGCTTAGTCTTTATATTTTTTTCTTTAGTATTGGTTTTTTTGCTGGTTCATTTTATAAAAATCTTACTCGTTATATTTGAAAGCGCAAAAGAGCCATATGAACTCCGTTTTCTATTTGGGCAGGGAAGATTCCTAATTACGGATGGCGGAAATTCAAGGCGGAGCAGGTTGATGAATTATCATTACTTCTCACCCATTCACAAAAAGAACGGAACAAACAGGTCAATGCTTTATGCAACAGATCTTGTAAAACTATCAGGCTCAAAAAATAAATTCTTACCGAAGCAGAATTGTGAGTATCCCATATATGAGGAAAATATTTACAGCCCGATGGATGGAGTTATTTTTAAAGTTATAAATGGCATTCCTGATAATATACCTTTTTCCGGAAACTATCCGTATAATACAGGCAATACCGTTGTCATAAAAAACGAGGATTATTATTTTCTTCTAGGTCACTTAAGACTAGACAGTATTAATGTACAAGAAGGAGAAAAAATCCAAGCAGGTCAGCTGGTTGCTAAAATCGGTAATTCCGGATGGACTGAAAGGCCTCACTTGCATATGCAGTTAATAAAATCTGCCAGTGAAAATTATTGGCATGGTACCGGCGTGCCAATAACATACATGAATAAAAATCTGTTTAAAAATCGAATTATTGATATGCCGCGTAAGTAAAAATATTATCCCTTGAAACTATCTTAGAAATATAACTGTATTTGATGTATGGATCCCTTAATTCTTGGATAGAATTGGTTAACATGTGAGGCAATTTCGGTTATTTTTCAGGTTTTTAGGGAACGTATTCCATAAAGTGGTTGAGCTTGATTAAAATTCAAACTTATCAGAAAAACTTTTTTTTCTGATACAGCTGACCGGAGTAACTGCTACTGTAAAAAAAATCATTTGTTGATGAGGCTTTCATTCAGTTATTCAGTTTAAGTCTTTTCCCCAAAATAATGGATAGCTGTGCCAGGGTCTGGTTCCAGTTGTGGATGGGCTTATTCTACTTAGCGGTACTATTTTCCTGGACCAGGAACAGCAGTTTCATCAGGGCGTCCTCACGCTGGAAAGCTCCCTTGGTCTTGGCTACGGCCCTATATAATACTCCCCTAAATTCAGACCAGAGGGTTAGTTAATAATTTTTATTAATTTAAACCTCAATTATGCAAGAGCAATCCCGCCGCAAATTCAGCGCCGCCTTTAAGGCCAAAGGAGGCCTAGAGGCCGTCAAGAACCAGCAGACGTTGGCTGAGCTGGCCAAGAAGTTCGAAGTAAACCCGGTGATGATCTCCAAGGGGAAGGCAGAGTTTCTGGAGAACCTGGCTGCCACGTTTGAGCGCACGCAATCCACCGAACACCAGGAGCAGGATACCGAAAATTTGTATGCTGCGATCGGCCAGCTAAAGGTCGAGAATGCGTTTTTAAAAAAAAGTTGCAAGAGGCTGGGAATCCAGATCTGAGGGCAGCCATGGTACAGCCTCGTACACCCAGGCTCTCCATCCGCAAGCAGTATGAACTTTTAGCTGTCAACCGAAGCTGGGTTTATTACAAACCTGTGGCGGAAAAGCCGGAAAACGTGGCCATGATGAACGTTATGGACCGACACCTGACCCAACATCCCACCGAAGGCGTGAAATCCATGGTAGACCTGTTGGTGGCTATGGGTTTTGTCGTCGGCCCCAAGCGCATCCGCCGTCTTTTCAGGATCATGGGCAGGCAAACCCTGTACAGGCGTAAGAACCTGACCAAATCGGGGCTGAAAGCGTTTATCAAACCCAACCTGCTCAACGGCCTAAAGATTACCCATGCCAATCAGGTCTGGTGTACGGATATCACCTATATACCGATGAAAAGGGGTCTTATGTACCTAATGGCGATTATCGATGTGTATAGCCGCAAGATAGTAGGCTGGGGAATCAGCAACCCCCTGAATGCACAATGGTGCAAAAACGTACTGGAAGAGGCTATGGCTACGCATGGTAAGCCGGAGATTGTAAACAGCGACACGGGAAGCCAGTATACCAGTGCTTTGTGGACCCAATACCTGGAAGAGCAGGGCATCCGTATATCCATGGACGTGAAAGGCCGGGCTTTGGATAATGTCTGGATCGAGCGGTTCTGGAAATCCTTGAAATACGATTATGTGTACATAAACCCCGCCGATGATGGTTTTGAACTCTATGAAGGGGTTCAAAACCACATCGGATACTATAATCATAAAACGCATCATTCCGCCGATCAGACACCCCATGATCGATATCAGGAAAGCCTAAAAAAGGCAGCCTAAAAAAGATGAAAACGACCTCAACTATTAACTTAACAAACTGACCTGATGGTCCTAAAAATGGGGAGTATTATAACTGGAGCCTCAGCAATACGATGGAGGCCGGGTGGATCGGTGCAGTCGTGAAGGAGGCTATAGAGCGGTATGGGTCGCCCAACATCCTCAATAGCGACCAGGGCGGCCAGTTTACGAGCGAGGAATATATCAACCTGCTCACGAGCTACAACATACAGATCAGCATGGATGGCAAGGGAAGGGTAACGGATAATGTATTCGTGGAGCGGCTGTGGCGAAGCCTCAAGTATCAATATGTCTATCGCAACCCGGCTGGCGACGGCATGGCGCTTTACCAGGGACTCAGCGAATGGTTCCGTTTCTACAATTATGAACGCCACCATCAAACGCTCGACTATCGAAAGCTGGCTCAGTTATATCGCCAGGCGGCATAGAATTATCCAAATATTCACGTGGATAGCCAAAAGAAAATAGAACCCAAAATGAAAAGGTAATAAAACTAGTAGTTCTAATTAAAGTTTAAAAACGCAGTTGTCCTGTCCTACGGACAGGTTCCAATAAATATTGCCCGAAGGACAGGGGCTATTAAATTTTGCGCTGCAATTAGTTCAGAACGGCACATTATGAAGGAGAAGGGACAAGTTATATATAAAAAATACAGGAGAAATGTTTAATTCCCCCGCTCAGCGGATCGGATGACCCCAAGGCTTATCTTTTATTATTTATTATTTCAGTTGTTGAAAAATCGATTTTTATCGAATGTCCGAATGTGTAGCTCAAGGGTCAAAGAAACTTTGCCAATTAGAAATTATGAAAACTAAGTGATTTGTCCGTGGTTCTAATTTAAGAAGCCTTCTTTTAAAAAGTTTGGAGTTATTCTATAGAAAAAAAGCGAACTAGGTGTTCAGCCCCCATGACAAATGATTAGCGTGTCCTTTCTATTTTCCCGGGCCTGCTTATTTAAAATGCTTCTTCTTGAACACTGTTTTGCAATCTGGTGAGCAAAACCCGATGACTTTGCCTTCCCACAGGATGGTATCTGCTGCTTCTTTCGGTAAGGCCATCCCACATGCTGGATCTTTGGCGTTGCTTATGGCCAGTAGTCGGGCGGGTTGTTCTATCAGCGGACGTTCCAGCGCAGCCGTTGCGGTATTCGCTGTTGATATTGCCGGTATATCGATCTTTTGAAACGCCACATGCGTATTCTTGCCTTCACTTACAGTGTAGGCCAAAAGCACTGAGCCATCTTTAAGCGACTGCAGTACTGGATAAGATGCCCTCGCATTTTCAGGGGTTACAAAATTCCGGTACAATACTTTACCATCCTGGTTTCTTTGTTCCAGGCCTATGCGGGAATAGACTTCTCCATTGGAAATGACTGGTTCTTCCCAGCTAATGAGGATATTGCCATTTCCCAGGGTAGTGATCTGGGGATGACGGCCTCGGTGACTGACCGTGTCCTTTGATATAAATTCAGGCTGCTTTTCCGGGAGGCGTGCATATAAAATTCCGCTTTGCCTTCCGCCCGTGAACCACGCTACCTGAACATTACTATTGGTAAGCGTCATAGAAGGGCCGGAATGGGGACAACTGTTGATGACCCAGTCGTCTGCGCTGATACGCAGCGGGGCGGAAAAGGTTTTTCCTCCATTGTGAGACACTACGTAGACCATGTCGCGGATGCTGTCCTGAATAATGGCGCGATATACGACATGAATGTTACCAGACCTGTCGACCGAAAGATTGGTTCTGCAACATTCGCAGCAGGGCTCTTGAATAAGGTGGCCTTCGCCAAAGCCGTTCTTACCCTCGGTAGTGGCGAAGTACAGGGCAGAGCCTTTGTGGCTGCTGCTTTTGCGGGCATCGAGCCAGACAATGGCTGCTTGGCCATTTGGCAAAGCCTTCAGGTCGAAATAGCGCTGGTCGTTGGCAACAGGATTTTTGACCAGCGGGCTAGCGCCAGACCAGGTTTTGCCTCCATCAAAGGACTGACTGTAGTAGATCAGTCCCGCATATTTGTTCTGAGGGTTCGGGTTTGCCGCACCCCAGACGGCCAGTATGCTGCCATCTGCTTTAAACAGGAGCTTAGGCAGGTTCTCGGCATGCGGATAGACGTTGGTGCTTGCGGAAATCATCACCGGTGTTCCAAAGCTTTTTCCCAGGTCGCTAGAAATGGCGTAACAAAATATGACTGTTGAGTCGCTGGTGTTACGTACCCACGAGAGCACTGGTTGGTGGAAGTTATCCTCTGTAAGATAAGGGCAGGAGCCTGTAGCAGCATCTATCTGTACAGCCGCTGAAGCGGTGAAGCCAGCTGGCTGCTTTTGCCTGGGACTACAAGCGAAGAAAAGTAAGGAGAGAAGTAGATACAAAATATGCTTCATACGATTATTAAAGATTTTAGAACTTTCGGAAATGATAAGCTACACCTACGTTAAAGGTGCGCAATTGTCCAGGACGGTAGGAAACACCGTAGGCACTTTTTTCTACCGTGGTTGCGTAAATAGCATTGCCGGCATTGATACAGTTAACCCAGAGCTCAACACCATTGATGCTGTAGCCGGTGCGGATGTTCAGCACATTAAAGCCATTGTACGTAGCTGTATTCGCGGGATCAGTAAAGTACTTTCCCACACTTTGCCATTCCACGCCGAGACGAAGGCCCTTCATAAACGCAGGTCTGTAGGTGATCTCTGAATTGATGATGGTATGCGGCGCCTGGCTCATTTCTTTTCCGGAATAATCCTTTCCTTGCTGCACATAATCGACGTAGGTGTGCCTGGCAAAAGTACCACCCAGGCTGACGGTGACGCCCTGAACGGGCGTGTAATGCAGGTTAGCTTCGATACCCTGATGCCGGGTTTCGCCGGCGTTCTGGTTAATATAGCTCCCATCGGGCAGGCGAACAGAAATGATCTCGCCTTTCCCTTCCATACGGTATAGGCAGAGTTCGGCATATCCCTTTTTGTTATCGAAGGCAGCCCATCCGCCGACCTCGTGGTTGTTATAGGAGGCAGGCTTCAGGTAAGGAACTTTTACGCCCGTATACAGGTCAGTGATATTGGGAGGCGCAAAACCCACGCTGAAATTCGCATACAATCCATTGCCTTTGCCAAGGTCGTAGGTAGCGCCCAGCTTTGGTGTAAAATGGTCAAAGTAGTCGCTCGTACTGGGTGCGCCGCTATAGGCACTGGGCTGAAGGAAGTTGATAAAGTGATAATCCAGGCGGTCGTATCGGGCAGTGGCAGTTAATTTCAGTTGTTTGGTAGCAGAAAGCTCGAACTGAGAATAGGCCGCGGTATTTAGCAAATCGACCGCGTAGTGGGTCAGCAGCGAGTCGGTAGACTGATACTGGTAATAGATGCCGTTGGCATCTCTATCGATGGAAATATAATGGGCAACGTAGGTGGCCGGGCTATAGTCTACACTGATTCCACTGATCCATTTAGCGTTCAACCAGTCAAAGCTCTTGCGGTGCTGTACGATTGCACCGTAAGAGTGAAACGCGTCGACGTTGGTCTGTCCATTCGCCTTGGAGGCGTTGCCGGGAACATTGCCAATGGAATAAAACGGATTCTGCCCAATGGCTGAATGGCGATAAAATAGGGTTACGGTCGTATGGTTCTGCCCGTTCCAGGTGTGCTGAAATCCGATCTTGGTTCTGAACGCATCCACTTTTCGGTAGGTAAACCGGTAAAAGCTGCTGTAATCCTTTCGGTAAAAATGTGCACTGTCCAGGCCACCTTTCTGGTCTGTATTATAGTTTATATAGTCCAGGGTTGCAGAAAGGGTCGACTTAGATGCCAAGGCATAGTCCGTTCGAAGGGTTAAGGCTCCCTTTCTAAAATCATTGTGCTGTGAAACATTCTGATCCTGGTCAGCCAGATAGCCGCTCAGAAGAACACCCAGCTTTCCAAAAGTATTGCTTAATGTGAGGTCGGTTCTTTTATAACCGAAGCTCCCCGCCTCAGCCTGCACTTTACCGGAGAAGGTGGCGGACGGTGCCTGGGTGATGAAGTTCACTGCTCCTCCCACCGCTTCGCTGCCGTAAAGGGAAGAGGCGGGTCCTTTGATCACTTCTATTCTTTGCATGGAGGCCTGATTGATCTCAATAAGTGCATTATGGTTGAAATCTCCTACAGTACGAATGGGAATACCATCTTCCAGGTACAGATAAAGATTACTATAGCCCAAGGGCTGTCGAATGGCCATACTGTGCTGCTCATTGCCCAGATCAACCATAAACACACCCGGTACTTTATTGAGCAACTGATCCAGGCGGGTCGCTTTAGTAGCCTCTATGGTGGCTTTGGATAGCACAGATATAGCAATGGGCGCTTCGCTTCGCTTAACGAGCTCACCCTTACTGGCAGAGATGATAACCTCATCGGCCACAATAGATTTCGGTCGCAGCAGTACTACCCCGGCACTTTCTGCCACGGTTATTTCTTCTGAGGAATAGCCGATGGAACTAACAACAAGGCTGGTGCAATGGTTGGTGCATTTCATGGTAAACTCCCCGAGTGCGTTAGCGGTACAGCCACAGGTGCAGCCCTGATCGGTACAATGAATGGTGGCGCCCGCAACGGGCTGGCCTGTCAGAGAGTCAATGATCTTTCCTTTTACGATTGTTTGCGCAATTACGGGCTGGAGGGCCAGTACTAGGATACCGCCTGCCAGCAGCCTTTTTATAAAAGACATGGAATAGCAAATTGGTTAATAAATATGAATACGGACTGAATGCTTCCGGGTTGGAAGGCCGATTAAAAGAAGAAAGTATTAAATAAAGGCGGGGGGATGAAAAATGCGGTAGGACTGGTCTACCACTTGGCCTATATGTTGGGTGGGAAAACTGGTTTTGATCCGTTGCTCGGGCGCATGTATAGGCAGCTCAAAATAAGATGCCGAAGACAGTACTTCAAGTTTAATATTGCTTTCTTGCTGCTGATCCTGTTTCTTTTCCTGCTCGCGGAGCTTCTTCATCATCTGGCATTTCCCATTGCAGTGCATCATGGGACGCATTTTGTTGATGCAGATTTTTTCGTAGGCGGCTTTATTAGCATAATAATCGATAAACACGAGCGCTATGCTGCAGGTCTGTACCGCAAAAGAAAGAAAAAGAAGTATGGTGATCAGCTTGCGCATTACAATTGCCGGTGCAAACCTACGTTGTGTGGCGGAGAAAATCAAGAATAATATTTTAACTGGCCCCGCGTTTGGATATGGGGTGCCTTATCTCACAAGTTGAAAGCTTGCTCATCAGTAATATTGCAGAATTGGTGAGTAGTCGTATTTTTAGGTATGAAAGCCTTGGTGCTCCTTTGATTCTGCTTTTGGCAGGTTGTCATAAGTCGGATTCTGATCGCCTCGTAGTTACTATCTTTATACCAAAAGACGCGCATACCGTGACCCCGGATAGCGGGGGGATTGGTATTGCAGAGATACCGGATCAACAATTCTTACATCTGGTTTATTTGTGGTGCAAGAACGCATCTACGGGTGCCTACTTCATTCACGACGAGCAGCAGGTTTACGCGACCACTTACCAATTCAGTGAGCAATTTACAGGCAAAGCGAAGTTATCTACAGAATAGAGGTTCAGGCGAGCAATCAGGATGGCAAAACCACCGACAGCCAGATCACCAGGAAAGCCAACCAGTTGAAAGGTAATAATTTTACGTCGTTAGTCGTTTTTTCAATGTTAACGGCGGCCGTCCAATTTCTCTAGTGAAGTTCATCCATCTCAGGCCTGAATTTTTGGAAAATCGGAATCTTTTCCAAGAATTATTAAATTTTGAAACACTCCTTTTGTCGGGTGTTCATTCAGCATCTCCGGGCAAAAGGTTTTCAACGATCTTTTGATCGGGATTGTCCGCGACTATACACAAATTCCTTGAAAGAGAGGGAGGAAATTGTGACAGTTGAATAGCTAATTCTGATTGTTTGGTGGAGCAACTGACGAAGATATCACAGCTATTAATGAACATGGATTCTGTTATTAGGCTTGCATACAGACCAATAAATGTAAACTCGAATCGTTAGGGATCTAATAAGGGATCTAATTACCCAGAAAGCGAATTCTCTTAGCCAGCTCCTTGAAATAATCACGCGTCCAGATATCAAGTGGCTTGTCATCCGGTATGAAGCGAACAATGTCTTCCTTAATATTGTCAATATGAATCTGGTCGATCTTATCAACTACTAGTTGCGTGAATTCTTCGGTAGTATTTAGTTCTTTGTGTAAATAGTTTTTAGGTAACTGTATTAGAGTTATACCCCCCGGTCAGGTGGAGCGAAGTGAGGC
>DASZRP010000089.1:0-2510 GCA_035548895.1 Puia sp.
AACTTTATCTGGATCAAAAACCGCTGATCAAAGACACCCTGCTTGCACTCATCCGGCGCAGCAACGAGGCAGTTGCCACTTTTGAAGCCGATTCGATCACCACTCAGCTGAATACCGGAGATCATTTTTTTCTGGCGAACCGGCTTTTTCTCCTGAACCTGGCGGCCATCTATTCGACCGGCTTCGAATGCCCCGACACCAGCCGCATTATTCCCGAGATGAGGTCCATGCTGCAATTCGTTTCCAGGATCTATGAAAGCTTCGATCAATCCTTCCCCGCGACGCCATTGAGTGCTTCCTATCTCGATCTGTATCGGCAGCTGATATCCTTTGTCGATCAACAGCCGGACGCTTTCAGCCGGTTCAATCATTTCAATCTGATCCGTGACTACCTGAATCCGCTGTTTTCCATGAATCAGCAATTCATCAATGGTTATCAGGTCCGGTCAATCAACTTCAACGACTATTCGTTGAATAATCAGGCGCCTTCCATCTTCAGCAAATCATTGTACACCGCTCAGGACGTCAAGGGTATTTTTTCCGGGGTAGACGATGAACAATCCCTGCAGGAAATACGCCATATCGGCAAGCTGCTGTTCTACGATCCTATCTTATCGGGGAATAACCAACGTAGCTGCGCTTCCTGTCACAAATCCGGAGAATATTTCACGGACACCAGTATGCGCACCGGATTTGAATTCGATCATCAAACGCATTTGCCGAGGAATACCCCGACCCTGATCAACGCCATTTACAACCACCTGCTGATGCTGGACGGGAAACATATTTCGCTGATCGCACAGGGCAGGGCGGTGATCACCAATCCGCTCGAAATGGCCAGTACGGAAAAGGAAGTGATCAGGAAGTTGATGACCTGCCGGGAATACCGTGAAGCGTTCAGGAAATTCCTGAAATGGACGCCCGAAGAGAAAGAAGTAACCCTGGATCATGTCGTTTCAGCCCTCTCTACCTATTACGGCAGTTTCAGCCAGTTCAGTTCGCCATTTGACGAGGCGATGAACCGGGAGACGGAAGTTCCGCATAATGTAAAAGAAGGGTTCAATCTTTTTATGAGCCGTGCGAAATGCGCAACCTGCCATTTCGTACCTTTTTTCAATGGTGTAAAACCTCCTTATGTGAGTTCGGAGTTTGAAGTGTTGGGAACACCAGCAGATACCTCATTTAAAAGTCTCAGTACCGACAGCGGTCGATATCTGGTGAATCCGGCTCCCGAAACCCTGGATGCATTCAGGACCGGCACTATTCGAAATATTGATTTCACGCGACCTTATATGCATAACGGTGTCTTCAACACCCTGGAAGAGGTGATCGATTTTTACGATGCAGGCGGCGGTGTCGGAAAAAAACTGGCTGTCGGCAATCAAACCCTTCCACCGGACTCCCTTCATCTTAGTCAGACAGATAAGCAAAACCTCATTGCTTTTATCCATTCGCTGGATGAACATATCGTGTTTGAAGAACCACCGGCTGCTTTACCGGCATCCTCCGACAAGGCGCTGAACACCCGGCAGGTGGGTGGCGTTTATTAATTCAGCTATTTATTCATGAATTCAATGACCAGCGCATTCCATTCTTCATCGAGGCTCAGGTTTGGCATGGTGGTCCTCGCCTGACGATACCAGTACCCGGCATTGGAGAGATCGCCTTCACGGCGATGGAGGTAAGCATGCACCCGGGCGGCATCGGCGCCGCTTAAATGATCGACCAGTCCGTGTGCCTCATTCCAGGCCCCTTTTTTATCATACCAAAGGGATTTCAGGAAGACGGAAAACTCTTCCGGCGGCTGCGGAGCAGTGAGTGTGTCAAGAAATTCGGATAGCGCCGAGTTCATACTGTAAAAATAATACATTTACCGGTCGCTGGACTGTAGATCGGTATTGACCCTAACATAGTGGATCAGTCAATGAGAAATGCATTCTATTTAAAAGGGAAAGTCGGTCACCGCCGTTTTACACTTGTCCATTACCGTTAAATAAGCTAATTTTCGTGATTCCCATAAAACGGATCGGCGAATATGAAAAAAATCATCAGAGCGGGCGGTATTTTCTATGCCATCGGGCTTATCGGCATTGCCATACAGCAGTTTATTTACCAGGCATTCAGACCTGTTATTTTGCCCACCTGGCCGTTTCAGACGCCGGCTAACGGATTCTGGGCCATTTTCATCGGTCTTTTTTTAATTCTTGCTGCCATAGCCATCATGTTCGATTGGCAGGCGGAACGGGCTTCATTGCTGCTTGGCGGCCTTTTGCTGATCTTCTTCCTGGTCGCGCAGGTTCCGTTTGAAATTCTATACAATCCGTACAACGGACATCTCGGTACCTGGACCGACCCCATTAAAGAACTCGCCCTGTCCGGCGGCGCCCTGATAATCGCAGGCAGTTTTCGCAGGGAAAATGCAAATCCTGGCAGCGTATCGAAATTGATGCAACTATTGCGTCGCGTTGTTCCGGCAGGAAGGATATTTTTTTCGGTTATGCTGATCCTTT
>DASZRP010000090.1:0-10068 GCA_035548895.1 Puia sp.
ATCGGGTTCATTGCGAAGCCCGATCCGAAGGTCGACCGCAAGGCGAATCCTTCTTTCACCTATCGCATTGAAGCCGATATTACCGACCTGAATGGTGAGACGCGCTCCGGTTCAACCAGTTTGTCGCTGAGCTACCGGTCATTTGAAATTGATTGCGATCTTCCATCGGAATCGAGGATACCGGCCGATAGTCTTCAAACCATTTCGGTGACCACCAGGAATGCGAACGGAGAATTTACCAGCCAGCGCTTGTCGGCCACATTATACAAACTCAAGTCACCCGAACGCCTGATCAGAAAAAGATACTGGGACCAGCCTGATCAGTTTGTGATGACGGAAGCCGAATTTTTGAGATCCTTTCCACTCGACGAATATCGTAACGAGACCGACAAAACATCATGGCCACGGGAGTCGCGGGTGGGAGCCTTCAGCGACAGTACACAGGAGGACGGTCATTTCTTTTCATCCCGGAAAGCCATGAATTTGAGCCCCGGCTGGTACGAACTGGAATTCAGTGCCCGCGACGTGGATGGTCAACTGATCACCGATAAGCGGTTCATTGAGCTGACCGGTTCGTCCAACAAGCCGGACTATACCGGGTATAATCTGATAGAGTCGGAAAATGAATCTGCCGAACCGGGCGATAGAGTCAGCCTGACGACAGCCACCGCGGCCGGGCATGTTTTTGTGATCCGCGCGAGACAGGGATTAAGCGATACCCTTCCTCAGTATAGTTTTTACGGGTTAAACCGGGAGATCGGCTCAACCATAATCCCGGTGGAGGAAAAGGATCGCGGCGGATTTGAAGTGACCGATGTATTCGTGAAGGACAACCGCTGGTACACGAGCAGTCATCTCGTTCGCGTGCCCTGGACCAACAAGCAATTGCATATTGTTTATGAAACCTGGCGCGATAAATTATTGCCCGGCAGCAGGGAGACCTGGTCGGTAAAGATTACCGGGCAGCAAAAAGATCCTGTCGCTGCCGAACTGCTCACAGCCATGTATGATGCTTCGCTCGATCAGTTCAGTCCTCATCAGTGGGAACTGCCGGAGATCTACCCGGGCTATGAGGCTGATTCCTGGGATGGAGAAATTAATTTTTCCGCTAAGAGCTCTTTCGATCACAACGCGGAAACAGGAACGAATGATGGGTTCTATAACCGCTATGATCAGATTGGGAATTCGGTTTATCGGGAACTCGCTGGTTCGGCCCACGGGCTCGTTATTAGAGGTCTTGCAGCTCCAAATATGATGTATGCTGAAGAAGATAAGGATATGCCGATGAAGAAGAGTGTATCGGTAGAAGTCAAATTTAGCTCACCAAAAATTGCAAAGGATGAGGCAATGGCCGATTCGGTTGCGGTCTCTGAGAAACCGCAGTCCAACCCCAACGAGATCCAGATCCGCAAAAACTTCAACGAGACCGCATTTTTCTTCCCGGAGTTGAAAACCGATTCTTCTGGCAATGTCGAATTCTCTTTTACCATGCCCGAAGCGTTGACGCGGTGGAAATGGATGACTTTCGCAAGCACTAAGGACCTGGCCTTTGGCTACTCGGAGAAATCTGTGGTTACCCAAAAAGAGCTGATGCTGCAGCCCAACATGCCGCGCTTTTTCCGGGAAGGAGATACGCTGAGCATTCCGGTGAAGATCGCCAATCTGTCCAAGGCAAATCAGCAGGGAACCGTCGTGCTCGACTGGCTCAGCGCGGATGAAAGCAGCAAGCTGAACGAAAAGCTTGGCAATCGCGCCGGGATACAGTCCTTCCAGGTACCCGCGGGACAATCGACCGTGGTCTTCTTCCCGCTCATTATTCCTGCCGGCTTTCACGAGCCGGTTGTTTACCAGGTAAAGGCCTCGACCCCTGCAGCCAGCGATGGTGAGCAGAATATGGTGCCGGTGCTGAGTAATCGGTTATTGGTGACCGAAAGTTTTCCGATGAATATGCGCGAGCAGACCGAGCGAAGCTTTTCCTGGGAGAAACTCCTGAACAGCGGCAAGAGCAACACCCTGCAGAACCAGTCGCTCACCGTCGAATACAGTACCAATCCCGCCTGGTATGTCGTGCAGGCGCTTCCCTACCTGATTGAATTCCCTTATGAATGTGCCGAGCAGACCTTCAACCGCCTGTATGCAGATGCGTTAGCCACGCAGATCATGAACAGCGCGCCGGCGCTGCGCCAGGTGATTGAAAGCTGGAACGGGGAAGACAGCGCTGCCCTGCTCAGCAATCTGCAAAAGAACCAAGACCTGAAAATCGCCCTGCTTCGCGAAACGCCCTGGGTGCTGGAAGCGCAAAACGAGAACGAACAGAAAAAGAACCTCGCGCATTTACTTGATCTGACGGTCATGAGCCGCCAGGTCCGATCGGCGCTGGATAAACTGAAGCAGATGCAAACGGACGGTGGCGGCTTTCCCTGGTTCACCGGTGGCCGCGATGATCGCTATATTACGCAGTATATCGCGACGGGCATCGGCCGCCTGAGAAAACTCCGGGCCATTCCCAAGCCGCAGGAAGCAGACCTGGACCGGATATTGAGATCATCCGTTAGTTTCCTCGACGCGCAACTAGTAACCGACTATCAAAAGCGTCCGAAAAAAGAAGACGAGGAGATCAGTCCCATTCAGATTCAATATTTGTACATGCGCAGTTTCTTTCCGGAATTGCCGGTCGCTGCCAAAACCAATACGGCAATCGCCTATTACCGGAAAAAAATACTTGCACAGTGGGTCAAACAAAATATGTATCTAAGGGGCATGGCAGCTTTGTATTTTTATCGCACAGGCGCGAAGTCAACTGCTGCCGATCTGCTTCGTTCCCTGCAGGAAAATGCCACGCGCTCCGAAGCCCTGGGCATGTACTGGAAATCGGTGCAGCCGGGCTACTACTGGCAGGAATCGCCTGTTGAGACGCAATCACTGCTCATCGAGGCCTTCCAGGAAATGGGTCAGCCCACCGCGCTCATCGACGATATGAAATACTGGCTGCTTCAGCAAAAGCATACCACGCATTGGAGCAGTACCAAAGCGACTGCGGATGCCTGTTATGCCGTGCTGATGACGGGAGGGAACTGGCTGGCTTCCGGGCAAACAGTAAATATCCAATTGGGCGGAAAAATAAATATATCAGGTGAACCGGGAGAAGCTGGAACGGGCTATTTCAGAAAAACGGTCCCGGGTCAGCAGGTGCAGCCGGCCATGGGCAATATCCATATCGAGGTTCAGCCAGAGTCAGGCAATAAGCCGGTTCCTTCTTCCGGCGCGCTATACTGGCAGTATTTCGAAAACCTGGATCGCATAACAGCAGGCCAATCGGCCTTGTTGATGGAGAAAGCGCTTTACCTTGAGAAAGAAACGAAGAACGGAACGGTCTGGGAGCCGGTGGATGCGACAAGCCGGTTAAAGCCAGGCGATAAACTGAAGGTGAGGATCATCATTAAGACCGACCGTGACCTGGAATATGTTCAGTTGAAGGATATGCGCGCAGCCTGCCTGGAGCCGGTCAACGTATTGAGCGGATATCACTGGCAGGGCGGCCTCGGTTACTACGAAAGCACGTCGGATGAAAGCACCAGCTTTTTCTTCGACTGGCTGCCGAAGGGAACTAACGTATTTGAGTATCCGCTATTGGTCACCACCGCAGGCGCTTACAGCAATGGCATCAGCAGCCTGCAATGCATGTATGCTCCTGAATTTGCGGCGCATACCGGAGGCATCCGCCTGACGGTAACGGGAAAATAAACTTATGAGAGAAACAGATGTCTTGATCGTTGGACAGGGATTGGCCGGCACCTGGCTGAGCTGGTGGCTGGAGCAGTCGGATCTTTCCTATCGCGTGATCGACAGTTTCAGCGAATCAGCGGCTTCCCGCCATGCCGCAGGACTAATCAATCCCATCACGGGCAGGCGGCTGGTGAAAACCTGGATGATCGACGAGCTGATGCCTTTTGCGCTGGATGCTTATCGTCAGATAGGCGCTGCGCTGAACCGGGAATTCATCCGGGAACTGCCGGTCGTCGATTTCTTCCCAACGGTGCAGATGCTGCAGGCTTTCCGGAAGCGGTTTGAAGAAGATCCCACGTATTTACATCTTGCAACAGAGCGGGAGACGGAACGTTACTCGCAATGGTTCAGGTTCGACCTCGGATGCGGAATGGTTCAACCGACCTGTCTGGTTCAAACAGAAACTCTGCTGTTGGCGTGGCGGGATCAATTAAAATCTTTAGATAAACTGCAGGAGGACTGGTTTGACAATACACGGGTAAGGATAGACGAAACCGGTGTGGAATATGAAGGGGCCCGTTATCGTTACCTGGTCTGCTGTGACGGTAAAGAGGGGGCGGCAGGCGCCTGGTTCGGGAAGCTGCCCTTTGCCCTGAACAAGGGAGAAGCCCTGATCGTGGAGATTGCGGGATTGCCCAATAATGCCGTGTTCAAGAAAGGCATGAGCATCCTGCCCTGGAAAGGCAACAATACTTATTGGGTCGGTTCATCCTATTTATGGTCGTACGACAACGATCAGCCTTCGGAAGCCTTTCGATCAGCAACTGAAGCCTGGCTGAAAAGCTTTTTGAAACTGCCCTTCCGGGTGCTGGACCATTTTGCTGCGCTAAGGCCCGCCACACTGGAAAGACGGCCTTTTCTGGGCTTTCATCCGCTGAATCCGCGCATTGGGCTGTTCAACGGGCTGGGCACCAAGGGTTGCTCGCTGGCGCCTTATTTTGGGAAACAGCTGGCGGAACGGATAGTCGGCGACAAGCCACTCGACCCACAGGTTGATATTCAACGCTTTGAAAGAATATTGAGTCGGAATTGAATGTATTGAGCGAAAATTGCCCTGTTCGGAGGACTGGCTGCCGAGTCCATAAAAGCCCTATACCATCTGGAGGGTAAGTCCATTGCGGCTATGGACTTACCCCCTACGCGGTATAGCCAAAATAAGGACCCGGTATCGGGAAATATGCCGCCGAAACCGGCGGCTGGATCGTCAAATCAATTGAGGTTTCCAGCTTCCTGCCGGGTTTTCTGAAGCAGGAAAGTGGCTTTTCCCTTCTGGCCGAAGAGGTTCAGCGGGTCCTGCCGCAGCAGCTTGCACATGGCTTCGTAGAGTTCGGGCAGATCCTGGTTCATACAAACCGGGTTTTCGAAGAAGGTTTCCACCGCCACGGCCCAGAACTCGTGGTAGTTGACCGAAGCATATTCCCCAAGCAGGTTGCGGTTGCCGGCCTGCATGCTGGCAAAGATCGGGCGGGCGACCTTGGAGAAATTCTTGAATTCTTTCTTGAAGTGTTTGTCTTCTTCCGTTTCCGTAATGAAAGTAACGTAAGCCAGGGCATGGCCCATTTCATGCAGCCCGACGTTGCAATAGGGCGTCTGTCCACTGATGCCCTTGATGAAATTATCCCAGGAGAGGTAGATCCCGCTTTGGTCGACATGGCCCATGAAAGGGCGGGAGTAGAAGCCGTAGTGGTAATCGTCCTTCAACACGAAAATATCATTGAAGTAATTGAGCATGAACTTGTCCAGGCCAAACGTAAGCTGAACGGCCACGGCGCTGATCAGGATGGGCATTTCCGGGCTTTCCCTGACCTCTATATAGTGGAAGCGGCGGGACTTTTTAAACAGAAAAGTGCGGAACAGGAACTTGCGCTGGTCGTCCAGGTCGAGGCGGTTATAAAAGCGTATGTATTTGGAAACGATGCTGTGGTAGAAGGTTTCATTGGCAATAAACTTCCGCTGCTGGCGCCGGATATAAAACTTATTGAAAAGCTCTGAAATGGTCCGATGCAGCACTAGGACAGTTACCACGAGAGAAACTATAATAACAATCTCCATAAGGTCCGTTTTTTCCTTTTTGCGACAGGATAATCGATCAGGCCGGCCTTACAAGGGAGTTGGATGTTGAAGGGACTCAGGCGTTTAGGGTCGCCTCTGAAAGGCTAATCAGTAGGAAAGTGAATTGTACGGATGTTACAAGGTAAAAACTATTTTTTACAAATGAAAGTGGCCAAAGCCGGTTTTTTAATTTTTTTACCCCTCCCGGCTACGCCTCATTGCCCTACCTTTGCCGGCTGAATCAATTAGCGTTTTATGTATAGAACCCACGACTGTGGCGAGTTGAGACTGTCTGACGTATCCAAAAAAGTGACCCTGGCAGGATGGGTCCAGAGCATCCGCAAATTCGGAAGTATCAGTTTTATAGACCTGCGTGACCGTTATGGCGTTACCCAGCTTTTGTTTGGTGAAGCCCTGAACGACAAGCTGACCGAAGCCCCCCTGGGCCGGGAATTCGTTATCCAGGCCACCGGCACTGTGTCGGAACGCTCGAATAAGAATCCCCAGATCCCAACGGGGGAAATTGAGATCCGGGTCGAATCTTACAATATATTGAACCGGGCGGCAACGCCTCCCTTTACCATCCAGGACGATACGGACGGCGGCGACGATCTGCGGATGAAATACCGCTACCTCGATCTTCGGCGTAACGAAGTGAAAAAGAACCTGGAACTGCGTTATGCGGTGAACCGGGCGGCCAGGAACTACCTGCACCAACAGCGGTTCATGGATATTGAGACTCCTTTTCTGATCAAATCGACTCCGGAAGGCGCCCGCGATTTCGTGGTGCCGTCACGGATGAACCCGGGCGAGTTCTATGCCCTGCCGCAGAGCCCCCAGACCTTCAAGCAATTGCTGATGGTGAGCGGGTACGACCGGTACTACCAGATCGTGAAATGTTTCCGCGACGAGGACCTGCGGGCCGACCGGCAACCCGAGTTTACCCAGATCGACTGCGAAATGAGCTTTATCGAGCAGGATGATATTCTGAATATGTTCGAAGGGCTCATCAAGTATATTTTCAAAGAAGTGAAGGGTATTGATTATACAGCGCAGATTGAGCGGATGAGCTGGGAAGATGCCATGTGGAATTACGGAAATGATAAACCGGATATCCGGTTCGCCATGAAAGTAACCAACCTGAAATCTCCTTTCAAACGGAACGGAGCCTTAGAAGCATTGGGGGCTGTGATCGCCGACGCGAACTTTAATGTGTTCGATCAGGCAGAGACTGTGGTTGCCATTTCCGTTCCCGGCGCAGCAGCCTGGACCCGCAAGCAGTTCGACGAGATCACCGACTGGGTAAAGCGTCCGCAGATCGGCATGAAGGGCCTGGTCTATATCCGTTGCCAGGAAGATGGAACCTTTAAGAGCAGCGTGGACAAATTCTATTCCGAAGAGCGGCTGAAAGCCATTGCGGAATATTGTAACGCCACCAAGGGAGATGCTGTGTTGATCCTTGCAGGCCGCGAAGAAAGGACCCGGAAAGCCATCAGCGAACTGAGATTGGAAATGGGCGAAAGGCTGGGTCTCCGGAAGAAAGATGAGTTCAAATTGCTCTGGGTGCTGGATTTTCCTTTATTTGAATACAGTGAAGAGGACAATCGCTGGGTTGCCCGCCATCATCCCTTTACGGCGCCTAAGCCCGATCATATTGCGGTGATGATCAATAACGATCCTTCGATTCCCGACGCGGCGCTATATCTCGAGCATCCTTATGCGAATATCAAGGCCAATGCGTATGATATGGTGCTGAACGGGAACGAGATCGGCGGCGGTTCTATCCGGATTTTCCAGCGGGAACTTCAGGAGAAGATGTTCGATGCCCTAGGTATGAGTCGCGAGGAAGCCAATCACAAATTCGGATTCCTGTTAGGTGCTTTCGAATACGGAGCGCCTCCGCATGGAGGTATTGCCTTTGGATTCGACCGCCTTTGTTCCATTCTCGGCGGCAGCGAGAGCATCCGTGATTTTATCGCGTTCCCCAAGAACAATAGCGGCAGGGACGTGATGCTCGACGCCCCGGCCACCATCGATCAGAAGCAGTTGGACGAGCTCTCGATTGCGGTGAAGAACTGACCTTACCGTTCTATCCGGATCATGCCTCCTCCGTTGTAGGAATGGTATTCACCATTGTACATCGCATCGGCGCTGATCGGTCCCATTTTGTATACGCCCGGAGAGACGGCGCGGACAGCATAATAATAAGTTTGTCTGAATGAATTGAGGTCAACGAACAAATTGATGCGATCGTCGCGCACATCGATTGCCGTGGGCTCATTCTGATCTTTTATCCAGTCCATTCCCGGTATGTCTTTTGTTCTCGGATTCTCAATTTCAAATCCGGCAGGCAGCAGATCGGTGATCACCACATTATCTATATCGCCGCTAAAGGATCTGCCCAGGTTAATCTCCACAATGATCAGTTGATTTTGTTTGAATGTGTTGCCGGAGATTGCCTTGCCGAAGCGATCGTAAAATCTTTTTCTTACCCAGAGAAAATTATCCGACTCTTTCATGGGACTGTTGACCGGGATGCCTTCCTGCTCCCAGTAATAGTAAATGTTTCCCTGGCCCGATGCGACGAGCTCCGGGTTGCCTGATTTCAATTGCGCAGGGCTCAGCTTCAGATCTGCGCCGGTGAACCGGGCGATGGTCTTCCCGTCAATTTTAACTTCCGCTGTGGCGTTGGACTTAGCCTGTTGCCTTGCAATTTTTCCAAGGGCCAGGAATCCGAATGTCATTTCCTGGGTGCTGTACCAACGTCGTTGATCCAGTTTTTCCGAAACATGTTTTGCCATCACGGGTATTTGCGGGTTGCCCGGGTCTGCATCGATCAGCACATCGAGGGCAATGGCTTCGTCACGGATATCGGAAGCAAAGCTGCCGCCGGTTTCGGCGACCGATTCTTCTCCCTCAAATTTAGCGGGCAGGAACTGTCTGAAGCTGTTCCGGTCGCCCGCAACGGCATAGGCCGCGGCCAGCAGGTATTTGGAATCGAGGGTCAGCATTTGACCGTTAGCTTTATAATAATTCATCACCCCGATATTGGGCCGGCCGGCCAACGCTAATACATAGAGCCCATAGATTACTTCCCGGGGAACGATCTTTCTGTTCTGATCGCGGTTGTAATAATAATTCACCGTTTTCCGGTCACGCAGCTGCGAGCTGATAAAGCCCAGCATGGGATCGAGCAGGGTTTTGTCGACATCAAAACCGGCTTTGTTGGCTTCGATCAGGAAATGGGCGGCGTAGATGGTCGCCCACCAGTTGACTGTTCCTTCATCATCCCAGAGTGTAACGGCTCCATTGTATAACTGCCGCATCCTGATCTTGCGAATGGCTTCCTGAATATTATAGTTGGCGTTAGCTCTTGCGCTATGGTCTTTTCTGAGCGCATCGGCCAGATCGCCGAAATACAATTGCGGAAAAGCAATGGACACCGTTTGTTCCGTGCAGCCGTAGGGATATTCGAGCAGGTAATCCAGATATTTACTGAGATGCGCTCCCGGGAAACGGCTAAGCATTAGCGAACTGCTCACGCTGGAAGGAATGAAATCCTGTTTGTCGAAGCTCAGTGTTAAGCTGCTTCCTCCCTTCAGTGTTCCGCTTCCGGTATTTTTCTGCAGCGATGCAGCCGGCCTTACGCCGATCTCCGTTTCGTCCGAGAACTTTTCGCCCAGGCTGTTCACTTCCACTAATACTTTCCCAACGCCCAGCTCCGGTTTGGCGGTAAGGGTGAAGACCAGTTGCTTTTCCGAGTTGGCAGGAATGGAAAAATCCTGTTGAGTTTCACGACCCGCCTGCAAGGGTCCGGTCGTTTTAAGACTGGCCGTTCCCGATGCCGTGCGGTTGGTGGTATTGGTAACGGTCACGGGTACCTGTACAGAATCGGCGGGTGAAAGGAAGCGGGGCAATGCCGTGCTGAGCACGATGGGATCGGCTACGGTCATCTTCGATTCCGCAGTTCCGAATTGCTGGTCGCGATAAGAAACCGCCATCAGCCTGATCTCCCCGGAGAACTGGGGTATATCGAAATCGAAATGAACATTGCCATTCCCGTCGGCCTGCTTGATGCCGCTCCAGTACGAAACGATCTTTATCCTTTTCGCAGGCATCGGGTTTGTTCGTTTGGTCATGTCCGTTTCCGTATCGCCCCCTGTACTGCTTAGCCGGGCCTTCAATTCCGGAAGCAGGAGCGGATAAATATCGAATGCGTCTACGCCCAAC
>DASZRP010000091.1:0-3788 GCA_035548895.1 Puia sp.
GGGACATTACCAAACTCGAAGGTTATGTGCAGCAACCGCTCGACTCCACGATTTTTGTTGTTTCGTATAAGGATAAAAAGATCGATGGGCGGAGTAAGATGGCCAGGGTGCTGAAGGAAAAGGGAGAGCTTCTTTCCACCAAAAAGATTTACGACAGCCAGCTGCCGGAATGGGTATCCGATTTGGTGCAAGCCAGGGGGCTCAGCATAACGCCTCGCGCGCTGAAGTTGCTGATCGAACATATCGGGAACGACCTGATCCGGATAAGCAGTGAAATGGAAAAGCTGGCCATTAACCTGGGGAACCGGAAGTCCGTTAATGAAGACGATATCGAAACCTACGTGGGCATCAGCAAGGAGTACAATGTGTTTGAGCTGCAGCATGCGCTGATGAAAAAAGATCTCGCGGCAGCATTCAGCATCATCCAGTATTTCGAAAGCAATCCCAAGGCAGCCCCCATCCAGCTTGTACTGCCGGCCCTGTATAATTTCTTCAGCAAGTTGTACATGGTATTTGGCGTGTCGTCGGGAGATGAAAAATCGGTTGCTGCCGCCCTCGGCGTTTCGCCCTATTTCGTAAAGGACTATCTGGCCGGCGCAAATCAATATGGGTTTGCCGGAACGGAAGAAGCGCTGCTGTTGCTGCACCAGTATAATCTGAAAAGTGTTGGCGTGCATTCGGCCGGGCCGGGCGATGCTTCGCTGTTAAAAGAGCTGATCGCGAAAATATGCGGATTAGCCAGGCGCTGATCCGCGATCACCATTTCTCCGCGTTGAGCTTGTCGATCGCCAATTGTTTCTTCAGCGCATCCAGCCCGTCGAATTTGACTTCGCTGCGGAGGAACTGCTTCACAAAAACTTTAAGCGTGCGGTGGTAGATGGGCCGGTCAAATTCGAATAAGTTGACTTCGATCAGTTTTTTCCTGCCGCCGACCGTTGGCCGGTAGCCAATATTCATCATGCCCTTCAGTCGCTGCTCCGGTTGGTCGTCGACGACAGCATCCACCGCATACACGCCATCGCCGGGCAGTATTTTGTGAGGATCTTCTATTTGCAGGTTAGCTGTGGGGAAACCAAGCGTACGTCCCAGCCTGTCTCCTTCCACGACGGTTCCGCTGAAAAAAAACGTGTATCCGAGCAATACATTGGCGGTCTGCATATCGCCAATGGCAATGGCCTCCCGGATACGCGTGGAGCTGACGGAGATAGAATCGAGCACATGGGCCGGGATTTCTTTCAGCCTGTAGTGATTGGTCGAAGCGGCTGCATTTAACAGCTGGTAGTTCCCGGTTCTTCCTTTCCCAAAATGATGGTCATAGCCGATGATGATGGTATGCGGGTGGAAATGCCGGACCAGGAAATCACGGATATATTCTTCTGCCGAAAGATGAGCAAATTTTTCCGTAAACGGAACGATGGCCAGGTTATCCACTCCGCTTGCTGCAAGCAATTCTGTTTTCTCCGCAGCGATGTTCAACAGCCGGAGATTCGAACCAGCGTTGACCACCATCCGGGGATGCGGATCGAAAGTAATGATAACGGTCTCTCCGTTGATCTGAGCAGCCTCTTTGCGCAGTTGCGCAATCACCTGCTGGTGACCGGTATGTACGCCGTCGAAAGTTCCGATGGTGAGTACGGCATGATGAAAATGAGGTAAGTCGTCTGTGCTGCGGTAAACCTGCATGGTCTGAATGTGCTGCGAAATTATATCAGGACGCTTATCCTTTAAAATTTTTAGTTTTTCCTTTCCGGCGTTCCGGTTTCGATTAGCTTTGCGGCCTAATAAAGCCCGTTATATGTCGCTTTACTCCAGACGTGGTGTTTCGGCTCAGAAGGAAGAAGTTCATCAGGCAACCGCTTCGCTCGACAAGGGGCTGTATCCTTTTGCTTTCTGCAAAATTTACCGTGATTTCCTGGGCGGCGATGAAGGCTGGGTGAACCTGATGCATGCCGATGGAGCGGGAACGAAAAGCATACTGGCTTATTTATATTGGAAAGAGACCGGCGATATTTCGGTATGGAAGGATATTGCCCGCGATGCGGTAGCGATGAACCTGGACGACCTGCTTTGCGTTGGCATTTACGACAACCTGCTTTTTTCATCCACGATCGATCGCAATAAACTGCGGATTCCCGGTGAAGTGCTGGAAGCGGTGATTGGCGGAACGCAGGAATTTTTCGATGAGCTGAAAGCTCATGGGGTTCATATCCATTATTTAGGAGGAGAAACGGCGGATGTGGGCGATCTGGTCCGCACCATTGCAGTGAACGGCACGATGACCGGGCGCTGGTCAAAATCCCGGATCATCACCAACGAAAAAATTAAGGCTGGCGACGTCATTGTCGGCGTTTCCAGCAGCGGGCAATCGACCTACGAAAAGAAATATAACAGCGGCATCGGCAGCAACGGGCTGACCAGCGCCCGGCACGACCTGCTGGCGGAGCTCTATGGACAGGCCTATCCGGAATCTGTTGAACCCGCGCTGGATGCCGATGTGATCTATACCGGCAGTTACCGGCTGACCGACGAAGTTAAAAATGAGCTTGGCCAGACGGTAACCGTTGGCCAACTCCTGTTAAGCCCTACCCGAACCTTTGCCCCGGTGGTCAGATCGCTGCTTGAAAATCATTTCGACCATATTCACGGCATGATCCACAGCAGTGGGGGCGGACAGACGAAATGCATGAAATACCTACCGCGTCCGCTGCGAATCGTTAAGGATAATCTCTTTGAACCGCCTGCTGTTTTCCGCCTGATCCAGGAATCTTCGGGTGCGGATGACCGTGAAATGTACCAGGTATTCAATATGGGCCAGCGACTGGAGATCTTCACCGATCCGCAAAACGCTCCGGCTATCATCGAGCAGGTGCGATCTTTCGGGATCGGGGCTCAAATTATTGGCCGCGCCGAGGCCTCTCCGAAACCTGAATTGCTGATCGATACGGGAACGAATAAGATCGGTTATTAATTTGCCGGCGTCGGACTGTTCCCCTCATCAAGGTTGATACGCATGGCTTTACCGATCAATACGATTGCCTGCTGCCCGTCTTTGAAATGAGCCACGATCCGGTTTTTATTTTTATCTACTTCGATTGAATAGATCGTTTTCGGATCTTTCTGTTTTAACGCATCGAGTGTAATGGTATCGGCCACCATGGTAAGCGTGTCCGGCTTTGAGGGTGCATAGCTTCCCGTCCTGTTCAGCGCATATTTCTGAATGCCGGCGAGAATGTCTTTTGCAATTTTGTCCTGATTGTCTTCATTCATAATAAAATTACGATCTGCGCTATTGGACAGGTTTCCGCATTCGATGAGAATAGCGGGAACCGTAGCACGGTTCAAAACGAGCACGTGCTGCTCCGATTGTTTTAACTCGGGAGCGGTCTTATAGTCTTTGCTGATATATTCCGCCACGCTGGAACCCAGTTGGACAGAGCCTGTATATACCGGGCTGTTATTCTCCGGCACATAGATCTCGAAACCGTCAACCTGGTTTTTTTCCTCGGGCGAATAGCCATTGACGTGAATGGAAACAAAGAGATCGGCATTTTCTTTGGCGGCCAGTGAAGCTCGTTTCTCCAGGTCCGCACGCAGCGTGGATGGATCAACCGCATCCTCGCTGTTCCGGGTCAGGATGACTTCAACCCCATACTTACTCGCGAGCCGGCTGATCTTTTGGGCAATTGCCAAATTCAGCGCCTGCTCGTCTTTTCCATCCACGCTGGTGCCTGGAAATGTTTTACTGTGCCCGGGATCGATAACGACCCGGATAGTCTTTCCGGCAATAT
>DASZRP010000092.1:0-27124 GCA_035548895.1 Puia sp.
GAAATCCCGTGTTCCGGCCCGATGGAAACAGGCGGCTCGTTTTCCGCCGGACCATGCTCAATCGTCTCCGATTCGTTCAGGTTGATCTCGAAGTCCTGGTGAACCGGCAGGGATAGCAGGAAAAGGTTGAGGCCATTGGACGCCTGCTTCAGCTCCAGTTTTCCCTTATGCAACTCGGCTAACGAACGGGCAAGCGGGAGGCCGATGCCCGTGCCGGTGTATTTCTCCGATTGCTTTAGCCGAAAGAAGGGTTCGAATATTTTTTCCTTCATCTCGGAAGGGATGGCCTCGCCATCGCTTCGGAACTCAATATGAAACAGAAAGTCGTCGCTATTGAAGGGCAGCAGCCGGATGCTCACCGCATTCGAAGAATATTTCAGGGCATTGCTTAACAAGTTGCTGATAATTTTTCTAAGCGCTTCTGCATCCACATAGGCCAGGAGCGGCATCCGCGGCATCTCCAGTTTGAAAGAAAGTTTTTTCTCTTCCGCCGCAGGCTTATACAGCAGGAACAGGTCCCGCAGCAGTTCATTGATATCGGTGCGGACAAAATTGAGGGTATAGTTGTTGGCTTCGGCCTTCCGGAAATCAAGCAACTGATTAGTGAGGTGAATAAGCCGGTCGGTATTTTTTTCGATCATGGCTAAGTGCTCGTGTAAAATTACATTTTTAGAAAACGTTTTCATCAGTTTTTCCAACGGCAGCCTGATCAACGTTAACGGGGTCCTGATTTCATGAGTGACGTTGGTGAAGAATTCAATCTTGGCGTTATATACTTCTCTTTCTTTTTCAATCTCCAGCGTCTTGATGATGCGCTCATTTTTTTCTCTCACGGCAATATGATAATACCGGAATATCACTAATACAATGGCTGCCGCGATGAGCGCATAAAGCGTGTAGGCCCACCAGCTGGCCCACCAGGGCGGCAGGATGGTAATGCGAAGTTGGGTGAACCGTTTATTCCAGACTTCATCGCCGTTGCTTCCTTTGATCATGAAGGTATAGTGGCCCGGCGCCAGCTTGGTATAATAGATCTTCCGGTTGCCTTCGCTCAGGGTCCAGCTTTTATCGAGCCCTTCCATTTTGAAGAGGTACCGGTTCAATGTCGGCATCGTATAGCTGAGCGCCGCCGCTTCGATGCTGATGTTCGAACTGTCGTAAGGAAGGGTGAGGCTATAGGTATAGGGCAGCGCTTCCTGTTGATCAGGATCTGCCCGAAGATGCAGGGGATAATTGTTTGCCTGCAGGCCGGTGATATATACCGGTGGCACGAAACGGTTCCGGACTATGGCGGCGGGGTTGAAGCGGATCATGCCTTTCACCGTGCCGAAGAACAGGGCGCCGTCGCTGCCTTTATAGGCGGAATTATAATTGAATTGCTCACTCAGCAGCCCGTTGTCTGCCGTATAGATATGCGTGGTATCGCTGCCGGACTCAAGGCTGATCAATCCTTTGGATGTAGTGATCCACAGCGTTCCGCTGTTGTCTTCCAGCACCCGGAACACCTGGTTGTCTCGCAGTGCGGGGGAAGCGCTGCTGCGTTTAATCCTGCCCGTTACCGGGCTATAGCGGCAGAGGCCGCTCTCGGTGCAAAACCAGATGTTTCCCCGACTGTCTTCGAAGAGATTGTTGACATAGTTATTGGAGAGCGAAGCAGGATCGTTCGGATTGTAGGTAAAGCTTCCCTTTGCACCGGTGCGCGCATTATAATAATACACGCCGTTGCCATAGCTGCACACCCAAAGCGTTCCGTTCCGGTCTTCCAGAATAGCCTGCGCCTGCCGATTAAAATAAGGTAAGGGCAGAAAATTATCTTCCGCTGGATTATATTTATACAGGCCGCTCCAGGTACCCACCAGGATATCTCCTCCCCGGGTCTTGTAGAGGCAGACAATGAAATTGCTGCTTAACGAATTGGGAGTATTGCCTTTTTCATAATGACGAATCACTTTTTCCGTCCGCAGGTCCATAACGTCGAGGCCATGCTCATACGTGCCGATCCAGAGCCGGTCGCCATCGGCCAGCAATCCATGCACGTTCTGGTAAGAGATATCTCCACGCTGTTTGCCGGGCATGAAATGATGGAAAATCCCCGTCTTCAGGTCCAGCTTGTTGAGCCCCGCGTCTTCAGTACCGATCCAGAGATTGTTGTTCCTGTCAGCGCAGATCTCGTGAACGAGGTTACCACTCAGGCTGTTCTTGCCGGGCATAGGAAAATATTTCTGGAACTGGCTGAGCTGTTTTGAATAATAATTGACGCCGCCGAAAAAAGTCCCGACCCAGATATTGCCTTCCCGGTCCTTGCAGAGATCGGTGATGGTATTGTCGTTGATCCCATAAGGATCCGCATATTGTTTCCCGATATGCTCACTTTTATTCGTGTGCATATCCAGGATATAAATCCCGGTCTCTGTTCCAAACCAGAAAATGCCGGGCGACTGCTCCAGGATCTTGTGTACCTGGATATTGTTCTGCCAGCTTTCGCCGGCGAATACATTGGTCAGTTTCGATGTTCGGGTGTTGAAGAGCAGCACCTGCTTCAGCGTGGCAATCAGGATAGCAGTATCAGACACCGGGTAAAGGGTCTGGATGAACACGGGCGAGTTCGTTCCATGCAGGGCGCCGACATCGAACCGGACTGTCTCCTGTGTCCTGTTGCTGAACCGGCTTATCACACCGTCGGCAGCAGCGCTCCAGACGATGCCATTTCCGGATACCGCCAGCGCGACACAAGACGAATCCGGACGACAGGCTTTTGCTTTTCCGGAGGTTTTATCGAAGCGGTATAATATCTGTCCGGCTACGATCCAGATATACCCACCATTATCTCCCCGGATATCCCTGACCTCGCCTTCCGGTATGCTTTTCACCAGCGAGAAGTTTTCATATTGCGGGTCATAGATATATAAGCCCTTGTAGGTGCCTACCCATAAGCGCTGATCCGCATCAGCATACAGGCTGAGTATGGAATTGCTGCCAATGCTTGCGCTGTCTTTGCTGTCATGCCGGAAAACTTTAAAACTGGCGCCATCGAACCGGTTCAATCCGCTTCGCGTGCCGAACCACATAAAGCCCTTCGCGTCCTGTGTGGTGCAGGTGATTGTATTACTGGAAATGCCATCGTTCACCTGGTAGTTGCGGAAGTAATAAGGTTGCGCATTCACGATCGCGTGAACAAGGCAGAAGGTCAGGATAATAAATAGTCTGGTGGACATGCTGGAATGCGGAGATCCTTTCAAATGTAGTCAATGGCCTTCAGAAAACAGGAAATTGGTACAATTTGAAAACAAATTGGAACCTCCTGATAAGGGATTCGGGAAATTTAATTTTTGTTTTGCAAGAGTGGTCCTCCTGTCCTGCAGTAAAGGGCCGCGCTTCAACAACAATCAAACGGATTGCTTATGCCACGAATCATTCATAAGTCTATTTTCCTGCTTTTTTTTCTCCTGCCCCTTCTCCTGCAGGCCCAGGTAACGGAGATCTCTGGAACGGTAACCGACAGCGCCGGCAGAGGCATCAGCGGTGTAACAGTAACCGAAAAAGGAAAGAGCAATGCTACGGTAACTGCCGAAGACGGCAGTTTCAGGCTGTCGGTAACAGACCGCCAGGCGGTACTTGTTTTTTCATCTGTGGGCTTTATTTCGCAGGAACTGCCCGTTAATAATGAAACGGTTTTTCATGTCGTGCTGAAGACCGCGGTGGCCAGTCTCGGCGATGTGGTGGTCGTGGGCTACGGCACCCAGCGCAAGAAGGACGTGACCGGTTCTGTGGTTTCGGTTCCTACGCGTGACTTCAATTCCATTCCCATCGCCAATGCCGGCGAAGCCATCCAGGGCAAGGCTGCGGGCGTACAGGTGATCTCCTCCGGTTCACCCGGCAGCAATGTGACTTTCCGCATTCGGGGTACAGGGACCATCAATGATGCCGATCCACTACTCGTGATCGACGGCGTGCCAACCGATGCGCCGCTCAATAACCTCAACCCCGACGATATCGCTTCCGTAGATGTGTTGAAAGACGCTTCCGCCGGCGCCATCTACGGTTCCCGCGGCGCCAATGGGGTGATCCTCATCACCACGAAAAAAGGCACGAACGGCAAGGGCCACCTGACCTTCGATTTTTTTGCCGGCTGGCAGCAAGCGGCCAGCATACCCAACATGCTGAACGCTTCTCAGTTCGCCACGCTTAACAATGAGATGCTGGCTAACGGCAACCAGACTACGAATCCGGCTTATGCCAATCCCGATACCCTGGGGGCCGGCACAGACTGGCTGGGCGCCCTCTTCCGCACCGCACCCATGCAGCAATATTCGCTGTCTTATTCCGGCGGTTCAGACAAATACAACTACTATGTGTCCGGCGCCGTGCTGAACCAGCAGGGCATCGTGATCAACACGGCTTACAGAAGATATACCGTGCAGTTCAACAGTCAGGCCAGGCCGCTGTCCTGGATCAGTTTCGGCAACAACCTCACGCTTACGGCGGATGATAAACCGGCCGGCGCTTACAATATCAGCAATACCATGGCTGCCAATCCCGTCCAGCCCATCTACAATGCCGACGGTTCTTTTTCCAAGATCACCGGCAATTCGCTCTGGTACGGCGATATCACCAACCCCATCGGTACGGCCACGATCAACCAAAATGACACCAAGGGGTATAATGTGCTGGGAAATATTTATGCAGAAGTGTCCATCCTGCCCGGTCTGAAATTTAAGACGACGGGCGGCCTTCAGGCCTCTTTCTTTGACAGCAGGACCTGGGCGCCGGTATACGATTTCCAGCCTAACCCGCAAACCCAGGCCTATCTTGCCGAACAATACAACAAGAGCCTTACTTTTTTGTGGGACAACTATTTTACCTACGACAGAACTTTTGGCGGCGACCATCACCTCACGGTGCTGGCGGGAACGGATGCGCAGAATAACCGTTACGATTACCTGAGCGGGAATAAGACCGGTTTCCCCAGCAACCTTACCCAGCAGCTCAACAGCGGTACCGGTACATCGAATGTAGGCGGGGATGCTTCAGAATGGGCGCTGTTCTCTCTGATGGCGAGAGTCAACTATGCATATCGGGATAAATACCTGCTCACGGCCACCATTAGACGAGATGGTTCTTCCCGCTTCGGTGAGAATAACCGGTATGGCACATTCCCCTCGGCGTCTGTTGCCTGGAGGATTTCAAAAGAAGACTTCTTTAAAGTAGATTTTATCAACGACCTGAAACTGCGGATGGGCTACGGTGTTACCGGTAATCAGAATATCGGGAATTATTCCTTTGCTTCCGCCCTCCAGATCGCGCAATATAATTTTAACAACAACCCCGTCAGCATCGTCTACCCGCTGGTGCTCCCGAACCCCGACGTGCAGTGGGAACAGGTGGCGCAAAGCAATATCGGCGTCGATGCCAGCATCCTTGACAACCGCGTCAGCTTCAGTGTAGACGCTTACCTGAAGAAGACTTCCAAAATGCTCGTGCCCGCGATCGTTCCCGTAACCACCGGCTTCTCCAGTACGGATGTGCCTTCCGTAAATGCGGGGAGTATGGAGAACCGGGGTGTCGAGATCAGTTTGTCAACCAAAAACCTGACCGGCGAGCTGACCTGGAACACGGACATCAATGTTTCCTTCAACCGGAATCAGATCACCAGCCTGAACGACAGCACACCGCTTTTTGTGAGCAATTACGGGTTGAACGCGAATTTTGGCATCGACCAGGTCGGCTTTCCCGCCAATGAGTTCTACGGATATGTAGCAGACGGTATTTTCCAGACGCAGAAGGATGTGAATAATCATGCCGTGCAGCAGGCGGGCACCACTTCATACAATAGCACTTCTCCGGGCGATATCCGTTTCCGTGACCTCAACAGCGACGGGGTGATCAATGCAGACGACAGGACTTATATCGGCAATCCGAACCCGAGCCTGATCTATGCAATGGACAACCACTTTGCCTATAAGGGGTTTGACCTCGACATATTCCTGCAGGGCGTATATGGCAACAAGATCTTCAATGCAAATGATATTTATCAGGAAGGTATGTCGACCGCGCAGAACCAGACGGCCAGAACGCTTTCCCGCTGGAGCGGAGAAGGCAGCAGTAACAGCATGCCCCGGGCAATCTACGGCGATCCAAACCAGAATGCACGCGTTTCCACACGCTATGTCGAAGACGGTTCCTACCTGCGCATAAAAAATGTGACCTTGGGCTATACACTGCCGCGGAGCCTTGCCACGCGCATGAAATTTTCTTCGATCAGGGTATATGCTTCCTGCATCAACCTGGCCACCTTCACCCGTTACAGCGGCTTCGATCCGGAGGTCAGCGTGAATGGCGTTGACTATAATCTCTACCCCGTTACCAGGACCTACAGCGTCGGTATCAATCTAAACTTATAAGAAAATATCATGAAACGATTCAGCTATATCACTCTTTGCCTGTTCCTGTTCATTGCGGTGGACGGCTGTAAAAAATACCTGGACAAGGCGCCGCTCGATTCCATCAATACCTCGAACTATTATAAGACTGCAGACGACGCTGTGAATGCCGTCAATGCGGCCTATCAGCCCATGCAGCGGCCCAAGCTGTACAATCTGCGCATGTGGACTTCCGATATTTTTGCCGGCAACAGCGTTGTGGGCGCCGGTGGCGGCACCGATGGCATCGAGACCGTGCAGGAAGCCAATTTCACTACGGATCCCAGCAACCAGGGTGTGCTCGATCTCTGGCGCGGACCCTGGCCGGGCATTCTGTACTGCAATGAAGTGATACAGCAGGTGCCGGGTATCGACATGGATACGGTACTCCGCAATCGCGTGGTGGGTGAGGCGAAATTCCTCCGTGCGAATTATTATTTCATTCTCGTCAGGTATTTCGGCGACGTGCCGCTGATCACCAAACCGCAGACACCGAACGATGATCTCTATCCTGCGAGAACACCCAAAGACCAGGTGTACGACTTGATCAAGCAGGACCTTCAGGACGCCATACGATTGCTGCCTGCCAGGGAAACTTATTCCGGCGCTGATGTGGGCCGCGCATCAAAGGGATCGGCCGTCGGCCTGCTTGCGAAAGTATACCTGACCCTTGGCGACTATGCCGATGTGATTCCACTCTGCCAGCAGGTCACTACGCTTGGATATTCGTTGAACGCGAACTACACGGATAATTTCGATCCTGCGCACAAGAATGGGCCGGAATCTTTGTTCGAAGTTCAATATAGCGGCAGCACCGCCTACGATTTTTTCGACGACCTCAACCAGGCTTCCTGGACCAGCACTTTTATGGGCCCGCGCAACACCACTTTCGTAGGCGGCGCTTATGGATGGAACCAGCCGACACAGGAATTTGTCGACAGCTATGAAGCCGGGGATAAACGAAAAGACCTGACCGTCCTCTACCAGGGATGCCCCGATTTCAACGGCAACGTGTACCAGAGCAGTTATTCTACCACCGGCTATAATGTGAGAAAGTTCCTGGTCCCTACAACAGTTTCTCCCCAATACAATACCAGCAACGAAGACTTTCCCGTGCTGCGTTATGCCGATGTGCTGCTGATGGAAGCAGAGGCCCTGAACGAGACCGGCAAAACGACCGAAGCGGAAGCGCCGTTAAACCAGGTAAGAGTCCGGGCAGGCCTGCCGGAAGTGCATGGCCAGTCACAGGCCGACATGCGCAATACGATATTGCACGAACGGCGCATGGAGCTCGCCTTCGAAGGCGACAGGTGGTTTGATCTGATCCGGATCGACAACGGACAATATGGATTGGACTTTCTGCATTCCATTGGTAAAACAAACGCCACGCAAAAGAACCTGCTGATGCCCGTGCCCCAGGTGGAGATCGATGCCAATCCGAATCTGACACAAAACCCCGGTTACTAATATTTAAAAAACATAGCCATGCGGTTATCCGTTTCAATAAAAAATATCAGGGATCACAAGCATCGCAACCTGTTCATCACTGCGTTCACGGTGGGAATGGTATCGCTGCTTTCATTTAATTCCTGCAAGAAGTTCGAGAATTTTGCGTCGCAGGACCTGAACGGTCCTCTCGCTGTTTCCGTTTCCGACCCCACGGTTGTATTGAACGAGGCCAACGCCAATGCAACGGCACTGACCTTTAACTGGACGACTGGTTCCAATCATACCAGCGGGTCTTCCATCAGCTATGTGCTGCAACTTGACAAACAGGGAAATAATTTTTCGGCGCCGCTGACCAATAACCTCGGCACAGCCATCTATACGGTCGCTTATACGACGGCCGCCCTGAATACGCTGGGGCTGACTTACTGGAATACGCCGCCCGGCCAGGCGCTGAACCTGCAGGCAAGAGTGTACACCATACTCGGCGACGGTACGGCCCCGGGCGATACCTCAGACGCCACCAGCTTCAGCATTACGCCGTATGAACCGGTATCGAAGACATTATATATTATCGGAAGCGCGACGGCCGCAGGCTGGGACGCCGGCACGGCGGATTCGCTGACGCCGGATCCTGCCGTGCCCGGGGAATTCCATTATACCGGTACATTGACCCCCGGCGAATTCAAATTCGTCACCACCCGCGCAGCAACCCTGCTGCCGTCGTACAATAAAGGAGCCGACACGGCGCACCTGGTCTACCGGACAGCGGACGACCAGCCCGACGACCGGTTCACCGTCACTAACCCTGATGTGTATACGATCGACGTAAACCTCGTGGCGTTGACGATCAAAGTGTCGAAGGTGGAGGCTCCTCTGTACTCCAAACTGTGGATCGTGGGAGATGCCACGCCCAACGGATGGAATATCGACAACCCCAACGAAATGAAGGTGGACGTATTCAATCCCTATGTGTTCCACTATAACGAAGTGCTGAACGTTGGAGAGTTCAAGATGCCGACCACCACGGGCAACTGGGGCGCCGACTTTTATCGGCCGCTGACCAATCACCCGCCGATCACCGATACCACGGCGGCGCTGGTATTGGGCAATACCAACCCGCCCGACAATAAATGGCAGATCAGCACGGCCGGGCCTTATAAAATCTCGCTGAACATTATGTACAATTCCATTCATATCACACCGTTCACGCCATACACGGCCCTGTGGCTGCTCGGCGATGCGGCTCCCAATGGCTGGGACGACAACAACCCGACGCCGATGACGGCCACCGCCGATCCGAATGTATTCGTCTATGAGGGACCGCTCACCGCGGGAGAATTCAAGATCCCTGTAGCCATCGCGAATGGTTTTGCAGGACCTTATTTCAGGCCCGCAGTCAATCATCCGCCTATCACGGACACCAACGCGCCTTTTGTGCCGCAGACCGCTGCGCCGGCCGATACGCAGGACTTTAAATGGCAGATCACGGAGGCAGGGACTTATAAAATCACCCTGAACCAGCTGTACGAAACGATTTCTATTGTGAAAGAATGACCATACAACGCATGATTACGCAATTTTTCGGCTATGCCTTTTCGTGGTGTGTATTCCTGGCCTGCAAAAAAGATAACGGTAATGGTGGCGGGACCGCCGGCGGTTCTTCCACAGATACCACGGTGACGATCATCACCGACAAGGCGGTGTACCGGCCCGGCGAAGCCGTGAATTTTTCGATCGACAAAGACCTGCCTTCGTCGGCGAAGATCCGTTACCGGCAACTGGATGAGACGATCTCTGAAACCAACGCAGGCGGGAGAAACTGGACCTGGACGGCGCCAGCCGCCGACTTCAAGGGGTATATGGTCGACATCTACCGCGTGGAGAACGGCCAGGAAAAAATATACGGCGCTACAGCCGTGGACGTTTCCTCCGACTGGTCCAGGTTTCCCCGCTATGGCTTCCTGTCGTGGTACGACCAGTACAATCAGGAACACATGGACTCGGTGATCGGCAGCCTGAGCCGGCTTCATATCAACGGGCTTCAGTTTTACGACTGGGATTATTCGCATCACCAGCCGCTGGCAGGCACAGTGAGTGAGCCGTCGGCCTCGTGGACGGATATTGCCGGGCGGCGGAACTATAAGTCGACTGTGGACTATTATATCAGCAGCGCTCATAGCCGCAATATGAAAGCCATGTCGTACAACCTCTGCTACGGTGCACTGAATGACGCCGCGGCAGATGGCGTTCAGGATGCCTGGTACATGTACAGCGATCAGCAACATACTAATAAAGTTGTGTTGAACCTGAGCGCTCCGTTCAAAAGCAATATTTACCTCGTCAATCCCGGCAATGCAGACTGGCAGAAATACCTGGCCGGAAAAACGCAGGACATGTATGATGTATACGCTTTTGACGGATTTCATGTCGACCAGGTTGGAGACCTCGGCAATATGTATGATTATTCTGGCAACCGGATCGATGTACCCTCGGGCTTTGCTTCTTTCCTCACAGCGACGAAGGCGGCCGCTCCGGAAAAGCGTTTGGTGATGAATGCGGTGAACCAGTTCGGGCAGCAGGGTAATATCGCGCTTGCCCCGGTCGATTTCACTTATACGGAAGTCTGGGCGCCCAATGAAGGCTATGCCGATCTCGCCACGGTCATTCAAAACAACCAGTCCTGGAGCAGCAATACCAAACAGACTGTTCTCACCGCCTATATGGATTACAATGTGGCGAACGGCGCCGGTTATTTCAATACGCCCGGCGTGCTGTTCACCGATGCCGTCATTTTTGCCTATGGCGGCGCTCACCTGGAAATGGGAGATCACATGCTGTGCAAGGAATACTTTCCGAACGACAACCTGAAGATGAAGCCCGACCTGCAACAGGCGATGGTTCATTATTATGATTTTCTTACCGCTTATGAAAACCTGCTGCGCGACGGCGGCAGCTTCAACAAACCCGATATCATTTCATCCGACGGCAAAACGAAGCTCAATCAATTCCCTCCTCAGAACGGGAGCATTTCGGTGATCGGGAAAGATATGGGAAACAGCCAGGTGATCCACCTGATTAATTTCGCCAATGCCGCTTCGTTCGACTGGCGGGATACGAATGGCAATCAGACAGTGCCGGCTACCCTGAAAAATATATCCTACCTGTTTACGGCGCCGAAGCCGGTCAAAAAATTATGGATGGCTTCGCCCGACCTGAATGGCGGTGTGCTGCAGGAACTGTCTTTCCACACATCGGGTAACGCCGTTTCATTCACCCTGCCGTTCCTGCAATACTGGGATATGGTGGTGGCCGAATATTGAACCCTTATATCAACAGCATTTATCTGTGCATGAAAAGATCAGTATTATTTTTACCGGCTAAGTATTTGTTTGCGTTCCTGATGACGGGAGGTACGGCCATCGCCCAGCCCGCAAAACCTTTATACCGGAATGATCGATTTGCCCTGTATGGCGACAGCGTGGTGCAGGGACAATACCGGGCAAAAATATTGTCGTCCGGAAGCATCGTTTCCGACTACCAAAGTCCCGCCAATCTATACAAGAGCGCCGCGATCAGCTTCAAATTCAGCATCAATGGCAGGGACAACGAAATGGTTTCCGGAACCGATCATCATTTTACCTGCCTTGCGCAGGATGGCGCCTGCACCACGCCGCTCATCCGCTTCGGCACAGCGCTGCAGGATGCTGCGGCAAAGGACAACTTGTACCTTAAGCCAAACACAAAATTTACCGTGCGGGTGGATATGCGGCAGGTCTTCGATGCATTTGATAAACAGGGCTACTATACCACGTTCAATGGCGACCGGATCTACAAGGCCGATTTCAAGGGAGTTTATATTGCCGGCAATACGGCGCCGCTGATCTGGGATTTTGATAACCTGGTCAATCATCCGCAGTTGCAACTGAAAGATGAGGGCGATCATATTTATTCCACCACGCTGACGCTGAATGCGCAGCAGGACGACAAAAAAACCAATGCGCAGTGGGCCCTTTCAAAGGATATTCAAAAATACCCGCAATACAAATCTCCTTACCCCGTCTCGGACGCCCTCTATAACCTGTCGCTCGAAGAAATGGTCAATGCCATTGAACCCGACAGCACGTTCAGGACGGGTAAGGAATGGGCCGGCGTATGGACGAGGGACATCAGCTACAGCATCATTCTTTCCATGGCCTGGCTGCAGCCCCGCGTGGCTATGCATAGCCTGATGCGCAAGGTGAACGCGAAGAAAAGGATCATACAGGACACCGGTACGGGCGGCGCCTGGCCCTGCTCCACCGACCGGGTGATCTGGGCTGTTGCAGCCTTCGAAGTATATAAAGCAACCGGCGATAAAGAATGGCTCCGCCAGGCTTATACCATCATCCGCAATTCCATTGAAGACGACGAGCATATAGCTTACGATGTGGAGACGGGCCTGGTGAGAGGAGAATCTTCATTCTTAGACTGGCGGGAGCAGACTTATCCCAAATGGATGCAGCCTGCCGATATCTATGAAAGCGAATGCCTGGGCACCAATGCCGTGCATTATAAAGCCAATGAAGTGCTGGCCGAAATGGCTACCCTGCTGCAGGAGCCGGCCCTTGCCGCTAAGCACCGCGCTATCGCCAACCGGATCAAACAGGGCATCAATAAGTATCTGTGGATGCCCGATAAAGGATACTATGCACAGTACCTGTATGGGCGAGAGAACAAAATAGTGTCTCCGCGCAGCGAGGCACTCGGCGAAGCCCTTTGCGTGATCTGGGATATTGCCGATGCACGGCAGCGACAAGAGATCCTGGCCCGCACTCCCATGACCGATTTTGGAATAACCTGTATTTATCCGCAGATCCCGGATATCCCGCCTTATCATAACAATGCTGTTTGGTCCTTTGTACAATCTTATTTCGCGCTGGCGGCGCAAAAGGCCGGCAATGAGCGCGCGCTCATACAAAGCATCGCAGACATCTACCGGCCGGCGGCGCTGTTTGCAACCAACAAAGAAAACTTCGTGGCAGAGAACGGAGATTTTGCCGGCACGCAGATCAATAGCAGCAATATGCTCTGGAGCCTGAGCGGGAATATCAGTCTCGTGCACAGGATATTGTTCGGACTGGAATTTGAAGATGATGCCCTGCAATTTCATCCCTTCGTGCCGGAGGCCTTGCAAGGGGAAAGAACGCTGAACAACTTTCGGTACCGGAATGCCGTGCTGCATATTAGCGTGCTGGGTTTTGGCAACCGGATCGCTTCCTTCAAAATAGACGGCAGGGCTTCGGCTTTACCTGCTATTCCCGCAACGCTTACGGGCAGGCATACCGTAGATATACAGCTTGCCAACAACCGGATCAATAGTAACGTAAATGAGCAACCGCTCTATTTTTCCCTGCCTGCACCGGTAGCCAGCCTGGATCAGCATTTGCTGCAATGGAAGGCGGTTCAGAGCGCGGTATCCTACACCGTGATCAGGAATGGAAAACCGGTCGCCTCTACCGTAACAAACAGTTATGCGATAAATAAAAATGAAACCGCTGAATACATGGTGATCGCAGTAGACAAGCATGGCCTGCAGTCCTTCGCCTCGGAACCCGTGATGCAAACCAGTGACCGGTCGGTCCAGGTATTCCAGGTCGAACAGTTTGCCCCGGCATCCGGCAGGAACTACTCCGGGTTCACCGGTAATGGTTTCGTGGAGATCAGCCGGACAATTAACCGGTCGCTCTCTTTTAGCGTAGACATCAAGCGCGACGGCATCTACAGCATCGACTTCCGCTACGCCAACGGGAATGGCCCGACCAATACGGAGAACAAATGCGCCATCAGAAGCCTTTATATCGACCATAAAGAAACAGGCGCGGTCGTATTCCCGCAGCGTGGTAAAGAAGAATGGAGCAACTGGGGATACAGCAATGCCGTCAAAGCGCGTTTGTCGAAAGGCAGGCATGTCATCACGCTTGACTTTGAAGACTTCGACGACAATATGAACCCTGACATCAACCAGGCCATGATCGATCAGCTGAGGTTGATCAATATACCATAGTCGTCTTGCTTGTCTCACTATTGCTCTGATCGAATTATTTGCGTTGCATCTGGTTCCCTGATTTTTTCTATATTTATTTCTGATCTGAAATAACTATGGTGCAACTCAGGCGACGCCGGACTCATCTTACTGTTTTAAGCGCCGGCATGCTGATCTGGGCTGTGATAGCCAGCCTCTCCGGCGACGCGCAGGATATAAAGCAGAAGGAAAATCCAAAATCATCGATCTCCCTTCGCGACGAGTTGAGGGAACTCTCCGATATTTCCCGCCTGCCCTTTTACCGGGAAGGGATAGTGGAGCAGGTGTCCAGCTACGATACCACGGGCGGCAACGACGATGGGTTTAACGGAAAATATTCTTATATCCGGAGGAACGCCGACAGCAGCCTGGTCATCTTCGACGAGGCCGGGCCGGGCGTGATCAACCGGATTGCGACGCCCACACCGACTTCGGACACCCTGGATTTTTATATCGACGATACCCTGCACCCCATGTTGTCCATTGCCTACCGGGACTTATTCTCGGGCAAAGTCTTTCCCTTCGTTGCTCCCTTGTGCGGTCAGCGACTCGGCGGTTATTACTGTTATTTTCCCATCCTGTTCCAAAAGCATTGCCGCATCGTCAGCCGCGGGAAAAAAATGCAGTTCCACCAGATACAATATCGCCGGTACCCCGAAGGGACAACTGTGAAATCTTTTACGGGTGAACCGGATGCCGAAGAAAAAAAAATACTAAATAAAGTTCTTGCGCGCTGGACGGTATCGCCGGGAAACAGCGGATCGCCGGGAAGCAGAGTGCAGGAGACTGAAGTGAGGATCAATCCGGGGGAAACTAAAACCCTGTTCAATCTTCGTCACGGTGGCCGCATCACCGGCATCCTGCTCGATGTTGACGATCAGGAGGCCTGGGCGGCGCGTGATATCGACATCCGGATCAACTGGGACGATGAAAAGATTCCGGCAGTATATTGCCCCGCAGCCGATTTCTTCGGGTATGCATTTGGGTTGCCTTCTATGCAAAGCCTGCTGTTGGGCAGCAATGGTAAAAAGAACTATTGTTATTTTACCATGCCTTTCGGCCGGTCGGCCGTCATTCAGCTTATCTACCGGAATCGCCCGGGAGCCAGGCCAGTTCAGGTCAGGGCATCCATCAACTATGTGGAGCAACAACGGGATGCTACAACCGAAGGAAAGTTCTACGTTCGCTGGAATAGTGAGAAACGAACGGAAAAAACCGGGCCTTATGTATTACTGCAGGCGAAGGGTCGCGGGCACTATGTCGGCGCCGCTTTAATGGAGCAGGGGCTGAGACCGGGAATGACTTATTTCTTCGAGGCAGACGATTCCACGGCGGTGGACGGCGTTCCGCGTATCCATGGCACGGGTTCGGAAGACTATTTCAACGGTGGCTGGTATGCGTTGCCCGACGGATGGAATCATAAAGAGTCGCTCCCTTTGCATGGCGCGCTGGACTATTCGCTGCTTTATTGCCGGACCGGCGGCTACCGGTTCTATCTTTCCGACAAGCTTTCTTTCAGCAAAAGTCTGTTCGAATCTTTCGAAACCGAACCGGTGCCTCATGCGCTGCCGGTGATCTATACTTCGCTGGCTTTCTATTATTGCAGCCGGCCTCCGGCGGAATATCTTCCGCCGACAGATGAACTGACGGCTTCATATATGCCCGATACCCTGATGATCTATCCACAGCTGATGGACTACACCACTTCAGGAAAGATCAGTTCCCGTTCCTTCTGGGAATACGATACCGGCGGTGAAAGTTTTGTCTTCACGGTGAGCGACAGTTCCAGCTTGTCTATTGCGCCCAGCAAGCCACCGCCCGGAAAATACCGGCTCTTCGCCGATCTCGTGAAATGGCCCGAAGGCTGCCGGTTCTCGGTATGGCAGCGTGGGAAGCCTGTTTCTCCGTGGATCTCCACGGATGGCCTGGTAAAAGAAAGGGCCAACTGGCTCTACCTGGGCGATCTGGTGATGAATGAACCGGAAGGTTTTTTTACTTTGAAATTCCTGAAGAGCGGAGCAGCCAATAGTTTTTTTCTGAACCGGTTCATCCTGGTGAGAAAGTAAAGATTCTCCAGTCGAAGGAAGCGACAGCCAACGCCTTTCAAAATAATGGCCACTTCTGAATACTGATCATTTGATCCCGCCAAAAGCCGCGAACAGGGAGTTCTTATGCAATATTTCAACCTGGCGAAAGCCGACGCGCGTTAATAAACTCAGTTGAAAATTCAGGGAACGCGGGCTGTCTTCATGCGCCACGTAGTTCAATACTTTTTGTCGGTATTCCGGTCCGCCGAGCCCATCTAAATAATCACTGTACTGCTGATTGAATAATTTAATCAGCGGAGGTGAGTCATGTGTGATCAAATCGGAGATCCAGATGCTGCCACCGGGTTTTAAGGTTCTGTAGAATTTGGCGAATACCATTTCCCAGTCGGCATCGTCGCGCAGATGGTGCAGGGTGGCGGCGGCCAGAATAATATCGAAATGGTTGTTTAGTAAATCGAGATTGCGCATATCATCCTGAAGCAGGGTAACCCGCCCGTTGGTTTGTGCCGATACACGCTCTTTCGCCCTTTGCAGCATGGGCATACTCAAATCATTCAACGTGCAATTAAGATTACTGATCTTACTCAGCATTTTCAAAGTATAATTGCCGGCGCCGCAGCCAATGTCTAACAGTTCCCTGGCATTTGGATTTACATATTTAGCCGCTTCGGTGCAAAGCTCCATGGTGCGCGGCGCGTCGATGGTGGTCAGCTGACCCGTGTCGAGGTTCGAAAACCGTTCTACATCGTTATCGAACCGCACACGGATTTCTTCGGTGGTTGATTTCTTGGAATAGTCTGTCGACATATTTTGAATTTTTTGGGTTATCGGTTCACAAAAATCAGAAATAAAAAAGGAAGCTGCATCTGGCCGGGATACAGCTTCCTCTGGTTGCGCATTACAGGGTCAGTTCGAGTGTTCCGGCATTACCCGGAACATCGGTGGCGATGGCTTTGACCTTACTGCCGGCCGGCGGGTTGTTCGCCAGCGTGGCTGTATAGTCCCAGTCCAGGCCATTGATCTCCTGCACGGCATTGCCTTTTTCCACGAGGGCGCCGGCGGCGGAGTAGATCTCCACCTGCACGGCGGTTACGCGGAAGTCATCGAAAGCGCGCACCTTGATCAGACCGCCGACAGCTCCGGTATAAGCGGAGGCGTCGATCGATTTGACGACAGGCGGCGTGAGGAAGTCCTCCAGCGCCCGGCTGTACAGGTTCTGGCGGGGTCTTAAAACCCTGCTATAGGCGTCTTTCATCGCCTGATCGCCGCCATCCTTGTCTGCTATTGATTTAGCATATATTGACGCGAGCAGGAACCTTTCCCGTAATTCAACCTGGCCAGGCGAAGGATCACCCTTCCTGGCTTTCGGTGCTTTGGCAACGACGGTTTTACCCTCCCAGTCCCGGAATACGAGCTCTTTATTGAGGGTGCCGCTGAATTTTCCAGTGATTGCACTGTTGTTTGAATTTGCCATTTTAGTTGTTTTTTAATAATTAACAGATATTGTTTACTGTGCCAGCCGGCTCGCCAAAGGAGAGGGATTCCGGGCGCGATCTCCCCGGTTGCCCTGATCGCAGACCCCTCTGGCGGTGGCTGACGGATCAAAGATGGGGTCGGGAAAAAGGGAAAATTCAGAGTCCTTTCAGAGGCTCTGAAAAATAATTTTTTCCGGACGGGGATTTTCAGCTTTTCGCGATGGCGGTTGCCGGGCAGTATTTTCAAGGGATTTCTTCGGGTTTTCGCTATGGCTCGCCCTTAATTTCCCGAAGCAATACCGGGGAAAGGATGGAGGGGATCTACCGGGCCAGAAAGTATTTTTTAGGGGAAAAACAGGGGAATTTTTCAGAGCCTCTGAAAGGACTCTGAATTTTCCCTTTTGGCCGGATCCAAGCCCGGATTTTCCCCGGTGGGACCTCTTTGGCGCCTCAATGGTACTTTGATGGGACCTCATTGGGTTCTCGGGTTCTCCTCGGATTTAGCTCTGTGGCGCCTCGGAATCCGAGGAGAAGCCGAGGTTCAATTGAGGAGGCAACGAGGTACCATCGAGGTAGCAAAGAGAAGGTAATGAGGAGAACTGGAGCAGATTACCGTTAGCGAATAATTTTTTGAATTAGAATAGTCCTAACCCCAAACCTGTCCATCATGGCAGTCCATACCTATTGGCAAGGATTACTACGAAGGGCTTGTTGCGCAACTCAATATCATCGAGGAGCGCTGAGGCTCCATCACTTTATCACAAAACTCGATTTGGGAAGGTAGAACATCGTTTTCTTGCCATCGCCGGCTATAAAAACCATTTTGGCAAAAGATCCCGCAGGGCCCTGGTAGAGGATCTTTTCGCCGGGTTTCAGTTTGCCGGTGTCGAAATAAGAGCCCAGCGGGCACCCGGCATAGTTGTCGTGCACGTCTCCCTCATGCGAGGAGAAACAGATCATTTTTCGGGTGGTGTTATTGGGATATTGAAACCCATATACCCGGTAATCCAGTTTCTGGTCGCCGGCTATAGTGAATTCTTTTGTCTTCTTATCTACCCGGCCGACGGGTTGACCGATTGCCACGGAGACGACCAACAGGAATACGATGAGTGAAAAGATCCTGTTCATAAAAAGCGTTTATGGGCCGCCTGGAATAAGCCGGGTCAGTCCTTCTTCGGCTTCGGATCAACTTTAATGCCAATTGCTTCGGTATAAGTGATGTCGACCAGGTCGCCAACCTTCACGCCATTCAGCTTTTGCGGGTCCTTTACGATCAGCGTCTTCGTGTTGCCCCGGGGGCCGATAAAAGTGACCGATGGGGCGCTGGGATCAATAGCGGTGACCCTGACCGTTAGCGTGGTTTTCTGAGCGGCAAGGGCGGCGGGTCTGGCGCCGGAATCGGCCCGGGCTGCGGCCTGGGCCTGGTTCAGGGCAGTTTCGCCGTGTTCCCTGATCTCATAGGCCAGGGCCTCGGTATAGTTGGCCGTAATGATGTCTCCCTTTTTTACCTGGGCCAGGTTTCTCACATTCTTTCCCGCCACGAAAGTATGCTCCTGTCCATCCTCCGTTTTTATGGTCACTTCGCGGGTCTTCTGATTGACTTTGAGAACGGTGGCGGTGACTGTTGTGGATGAAATGACGGCCTGTCCCCGGGTAGCTTTGGTGGTGTCTTGCGCCAGGGTGGTTAAGCTGATCAGGACGGTCAATGCAATTAAAATGGCCGTTTTAATCCGTAGCAGGGAAGCGAGGATGTTTTTCTTTTCCATGGAATAATAGTTTAATGATATTGTCCATGAATTTACAATATTTCAATTAAAAGCATTCGGACTTTACAGGAATTGCACTGCCGAGTTAAACTGTCCTTTTAAAATCGGCAGATCGTGAATGGCAATTTCCTACACAACCTGAAAGTTCACTCCAAAGTATTCGTGAATGGATATATTTCGGAAACCATTAATGGATCTCCATTCGATTTCTTGATGCGCTTGTTTGAAGGCTTCTGTAATGCGATTACAGGCTTCCCCAATAATTTCAATTTGTTTTATTGTGGCGAAACGCTTTTCGGAATTTGCCAAAAACTGATCTTTCGAAACTCCATGGAGATAGCCTTCGATTTCTCCGATAGCGTCTAATATGTGCTGTATTCTGATTTTATCCGACAACACTGCGGTCATAGATCAGAATTTTATCTTTGTCGATAAGCGGCTTAATGTACTTTGAAATCCCCTCCAGGCTGACAAGATCAACTTTTCTTTTCATCAAATCCTCTAATTCAGCCTGAATCCGGAAAATTTTCATACCAATCGGATGCGTATGATCGAGTTCTACGAGTATGTCAATATCGCTCCCTCCACCGGCCTGATTGCGCGCGTAAGAGCCAAAGAGATAGGCCTTTTTTATCGGTTTCCCGACAAAGTAGCTTTGAAGAAGTCTCTTATCGTTAGGAGATAAGGTCATATTATAAAGATAAATCAAACGGCAGCAGTTACGCATTTTCTCATAGTGATTTTTTGATTGAGATCAAGGCCGGACTGAGTTATAGTCGCTCCATGAATAAGAGAGTTTGGATGAGCGAGACGGGCGCAGATGCCTTGTCAACTACGCCTGTTGGTAATCCGTCCGGAGGCGCTTCTCAACTGGCAGATTACCAGCGTATTTCTTTGAAAAAGAACTATCTGAATCCTTTATTGGGGATCGGCACGACTAAAGGAAGACATACCTTAGAGTTGTCTTATGATTCTCCGATCATTATCGGAAAGGGAGAACAGGATCACCACATTGATGCGTTCTTTGGGCGAAGATTCAAGGCCGCGTCTCTGGGCCTTTATTATTATTTTTCCCTATTTCCATAAAAGCTCAATCGATAAGCTATAAAGCCGGTGGCTTGAGATTTGATACAACTCATGAAAGTGTAAATTTACATAACCGGAAAGGCGGTTTTTTGGATTGTTCATTTTCAGAGAACACAACACTATTTACTATGAACCAGATCAGCAAAGAAGACATCAAGCAGGAAGTGTTTGACCTCTACGACGATTATGCCCATAACCGCCTGGACCGGCGTGGCTTTATGGAAAAGCTCTCTATTCACGCGGTTGGCGGACTCACTGTGGCTTCCCTGATGAGTTTCCTGATGCCCGATTATAAGAATACGCTCCAGGTAAAGGCCGACGATCCGCGACTGAAGTCGGAGTATGTCAATTACTCTTCTCCCAAAGGTGGCGGCACGATCAGGGCCCTTCTCTCCATGCCAGCCGATGCGAAAGAAAAACTCGGCGGCATCGTGGTGGTGCATGAGAACCGGGGGCTCAATCCCTATATCGAAGATGTGGCCCGGAGAGCTGCGCTGGCCGGCTTTATCACGATCGCTCCCGACGCGCTGACTCCGTTAGGCGGATACCCCGGCAACGACGACCAGGGACGTGAAATGCAAAGCAGGCGCGATAAGAATGAAATGCTGGAAGACTTTATCGCCGCCTACGATTACCTGAAGCAGCAAAAAGATTGCAACGGAAAGGTTGGTGTAGTGGGTTTTTGCTTCGGCGGGGGCATCGCCAATCTGATGGCGGTAAGAATTCCCGATTTAGCCGCCGCCGTTCCTTTCTATGGCGCTCAGCCTCCACTGGGCGATGTTCCGAAGATCAAAGCGCCCCTGCTTCTGCATTATGCCGGACTGGACACGCACGTCAATGAAGGCTGGCCTGCTTACGAAGCGGCACTCAAAGCTAACGGGAAAGAATACACAGCTTATATCTATCCCAATGTGAATCACGGATTCCACAATAACACCACACCCCGCTACGATCAGGCGGCGGCTGATCTTGCCTGGAGCCGCACCATCGATTTTTTCAAAGCGAAATTGGGTTGAACGCGCTCTTGGAGTTGCAGCTGATTGAGGGTATCTTAGACCGACGGATAATTACTTTCGGCAGGCAATATGCGCATATCAAATTCCCTTTGTTTTTCGCTTCAACGCTCCAACCCAAAGATCAGCGCTTTTTTATTTTTTATTGTCGCCTGGTCAATAAGCATCGAAGGTTTCTGTCAGCCTGGTAAATGGATAGGGCGATTTCCGCTGTCACCTGCCCCATATTCTTTATCCGGCATAGGCCTGCAAAGCTATCCTTACGAAAACAGGGTGAATGAAATACTCAGGTCGCCCTTGCCCGCAGGCTGGGAGAAGTCTGGCGCAACAAGAAAGGAATACCTGCTCATGATGGAAAGGATTGTCAGAACTGCAGCGGGCTGGGTCGATAGTTCAGGGGCGGTGATAGATCCTTATTACCATGCTGAATTTGGACAAACAACGCCCCGGTTTGTTTCTTCCGCTGCCGTACTATTGAATTTTGGATACATTCAGGATCTGAAAGAAATGGTCTTTCGGGCGATGACCTACAGTTGTTCAAGGCTTGCTGAGGGGAAGGCGGACAGTCCCGATTTCTGGATGCGGGAGCTGACAACTGCTTTTTTATGTTTGAAACCTATTGCCGGCAAAGCCGTTTGGCATCGCTGGGAAGATTTGCTTCAGCATGTTGATCCGGAACACGTGTATAAACAGGTCAGCAGGTCCGGACAGGGCATGGAGCATTTGCATAACTGGACGGTTTATTCAAGCGGCGGAGAATTCGTGAGAGAAGCGCTGGGACTGACGAAGGCATCCAGTCACTTTTTGCAGGGCCGGTCTTTTTTCGATAAATACATGCCGTCGCAGCTTGGTCATTTTACCAGCGAAGGCATGTATCGTGATCCGAACGATCCGATAACCTACGACATCACGACCCGCCTCCAGATTGCCAATGCCCTGGTTTTTGGATATGACGGATCATTGAGAGCTCCGCTGAATGAATTACTAAGAAGAGGCGGTTTAACGACACTGTTGTTTACTGCACCGGATGGCCTGGCTCCCTTTGGAGGAAGATCGGGCCAGTTCCAGTTTCAGGAGGCCATTATTGCCGCACTCTGTGAGTTTGAAGCAACGAGATATAAAACCACTGATAAAAAATTAGCCGGCGCTTTTAAAAGGCAGGCACATATTTCAGCGCTTTCCATGCAACGCTGGATCATGGAGATGCAGCCCCTGCGTCATATCAAAAACGGATTCCCGCCGGAAACTCAATCTGGAATTGATGAATACGGCAGATATTCGGTATATGCATTATACTGCTCTTCTGTACTTGGTCTGGCAGCGCTTTATGCCGACGACAACATTGAAGAATCTCCCTGTCCCGCCGAAATTGGCGGGTACCTGATCGAATTGTATCCGGCTTTTCACAAGATTTTTGCTTCCACGGGCGCCAGTCAGATTGAAATAGACACGGACGCAGACCCACACTACGACGCTACTGGACTGGGCAGGTTTCAGGTAAGGGGCATGCCGATAGAATTGGGATTAAGCATGCCCTTCGCCGCCCATCCGCAGTATCTCATAAATGACAGTGTAAAGCCGCCTGAGCCTTACGCCATCGGGCCGATATGGAAAACCGGCGCCGGGTGGCAATCCCTTGCTTCAAAAACTGATCTTATGCATGAAACAAAAATTGTTCACCTAAAAAGGGATACGGTCGGTTTTAATATAACCTATGGCAGCAGGACAGCAGACAGCCTGGTGGTGGAGCAGGACTATTTGCTTACGGCCAATGAGCTGAATATTGTATCCTCGGTTCATCCCCCCAAAGGAATCGTGGATTCAACCTCTTTTACCGTACCTCTGCTGGTATCGGATGGCAACAGCAAAAGCTGGTTGACTGAAAGTGACGGCGATATCCGCGTTGAATACCTGGGCCATGTTTACAGGATACTATTTGATAAAGAACTCAGTTACGAAATTATGCCGGCGGTCTTTGCCAATAGAAATGGTATCTACAGAAATCTTCTGATCAAAAGTGCGGGGAATACGATAGAGGTGAAGCTGAAGCTCGAATAGGCTACGCTGCTTCCGCTATTTAACGAAGGTTTCTGGCTTTGGACCTTTCTTCGAAGTGATCGGGTTTAAAACGAGCGAATCCCGCAGTACGAATTCCTTGAATGTACCCGGCGTAATGCCTTCCGACTTTTTAAAGAGGCGGACGAAATAATTCACATCGGTGAATCCGCACTGATAAGCGGCTTCGGTAACGGTGGTATTGGGACTTCCCAGGAGTTGCTTGGCCAACTTGATGCGTTCCCGGTTGATGTATTCCAGCGGAGATATGCCGAACTGCATCCTGAACCATTTGAAGAATTCATTCCGGCTCATATGGGCCTTGCGTGAAAGCGCGTCTACGCCAAGCTTGTCAGATAAATGCCCGTGAATATAATCGAGCAGAAAATGCTGGCGGCTTGAATTCTTCTGATCGTTTCGATCCATCTCCACTCGCCGCAAATGCTGACTCTGTACGAGGCGGATCAATAATTCTTTTAGGCTCAGATCGGCATAGATATTTTTTGCCCTGTCGGCGCTGCTGCAATTCCGGATGATCTTGTTGATGGTCTCCGCAATTTCCGCGTCGTTGGAGAAATGGTACTGGCTGTAATCGATATTCCAGACATGGTCGTCGTCGTTGCCCTGGTTATAACACTCATTGAGATACTGCATGGTATTCTCGATATAATCGGCATTCACCGTAAGCGCGATGCATTGGGTCGGGTTGCGATGGGTCGATTCGGGAAAGTCGATCAGCATGGACTGGTTCGCCGGCAGGATCACTGTTTCCCCGGGCACATATTCGAAATCCGGGACATCCGAAAGATGCATTACTTTTTTCCCGGTCACCATGCTCGTGATGACCAGGTCGTTAAAAGTTAGCGGCACCCCAAAGGCTTTCTGGTAACTCTCATAAATATTGAGCTCGCAGTGGTCGAGATTGAAAACCCGGCGGTTTTCAATCATCGTCTGTACCTGATTCCGGGGGGTCAGGTCAATCTTCTCGATCAGATTCTTGCTTGCCAAGCAAAGGATGTTTTGTTGGTTAAAAATAGATAACGGTATAGTACCGGACAATAATTTAGTACAATCGTGCTATAAAACCGTACAAAAATGCTGATTTAACAGTCCGAATTTCAGGATGTTTACACGGGTAATTATAAAGTAGAGGCGAATAGGGGTTAGCCCCGAACCCGGCGGGTTTGGGGCTTCTTAAAAATCCCTAGGGAAGTCCGCATCAAAATACCTTGACCGTTAAACCTCCTCCTGTCGGGTCATTCAGCGATCCTGCCGCCGGAAACCGGCGCCGGTAGGCGCTTGTCCACACTTTCCCCACCTTCCTGCACAAAAAAGCCTCCTTTTGAGAGGAGGCCACACTAATCAAGTGCCATTAACCATTAAACCTTATCCTATGAAAGGCATAATTTAAGACAATCCGGTTAAAAGCACAAAATCAATAGGTGAATAGCTGAAAGCATTAGGTTTCTGTGAAGATTTCGCTCAACCATCACCTCTGCGCCCGCCGCCGGGCGATTTTCTTTAAATTAGAGGTCAGCAGGGATCCACCATAACATCGTTGCAAACGCTATCGTAAATAGATGCAGCCGGTACTTAATATATCCACCTTTATTTACATTGCTACATTAATATTGAGCCTGGTGGCAGGCCTGGTATTGTTAGTGCATTCCAGGAGCAGCAAGGTGAATAATAAATGGCTGGCCGCCTATTATATTTCCACGGCCTACGGTTTCCTCATCGTTTTTCTGTTATATTCAAAGCTTATCATTCGTTTCCCCTGGTATTATACCTATCGCACGGGTTATATTGTAGGCCTTCTGCTGATGCCGCTCTGCTATTTTTATATCCGCTCGCTGATCGAACAAAAGAAATTCAGGCCCATAGACCTCATTCATTTCATTCCCGTCACCATATTCATTATCGACTTCATCCCTTATTATCTCCGTCCCGCAGCCGATAAGATACAGGCGGTGACTGCCGATGCGCAGCAGCTCAATACCATCTGGAGCCAGTTCTCCCAGGGATGGCTGGGCATTGGAAAGATCTATGTGCCCCTGCGGATCATCCTAAGCACGATGTACTGGATATTGCAGGTAAGGATGATCCTTCATCCGAAAAAGCTGAAGGCGGGCGACGATTTGTTAGCGGAGAACAGAACCGTTTTGATCTGGGCAAAGATTTTCTGCGCCTGGGAATTGATGTATTTTCTTCCCTATTATCTGAATGCGCTCTTCGGTAGTACCCATCTCTGGTTCTTTTCAGAACATACAACGGTGGCTATCGGCATCATCATGACGATACTCATCCTTATTTTAAGACCGGATATTTTATATGGGTTGAAAGGGATCGTTATCAGGCCAGGCAACATGGAAGCTGTCGATGCGGAAACCATAGAAACGGTTCAACCCGTCGCTCCGCCAGGCTTTTCGGATGCCGGCGAAACCGTGCCGGCAACACCGCCCGTACAGACCGCTGAAGTGTCGGGGCAGGTCTATCTGTCGGACCGGAAATTGGCGGCTTTAGGGGAGCAGGTAGCGGCGTACCTTGCAAATAGCCGGCCTTATTTAAAAAAGGGCTGTACCTGCGCTGCACTGGCCGCCGAATTGCGTATTCAGCCTTATGTACTGTCGGCCGTGATCAACCAGGTATTCGGAACCAATTTCAATGATTTTCTAAACGGGTACCGGGTCACTATGGCGAAAACATTGATCAGCAACGGCGATGCCAGGCGGCAGACGCTGGAAGCTCTTTCTGAACAATGTGGTTTCAATAACCGGAATTCATTTACTTTGGCCTTTAAGAAACATACCGGGCAAACCCCTTCCTTTTTTATCAAACAGGCCCAGGCTTCAATCGTTTGATTTTCAACCGGCCTTATAAAAGATGGGCGAATTAATCTGCGAATAATTCCAAAATCTTGGCAGGCCGCCACCAGGTAAATTTGGAAAAGGCTTCTTCCGCATCCTAAGATTGCATTGTTATTTCCGTTACAGATCTTAGAGCGCTGTCCTACCCGTATTTTATTTGTTTACCTGCCAGCTGGTCGCCCGTTTGAATCACCGGTAAAAACATATCTCAAGGAAACAGGTCAGTCTGGATCGCCGGGGCTATCGTGACATGCGCAAGATCGTAACGGAATCTCTGCAACGCTTCACCGCACCCGATCCTGCTTTTCAATAAGCGAGACTGGCCTTTTTCTGTTGAAAGGACAGCGCCTATTCATATTTAGTGTTATAAAAAAAGAAAAAATGAAACCAAGAACAAATCGACTGCTGACTGGCCTCGGGGTTGGCCTGATCTTCCTGTTTGGTATAACGGGATGCAACCAAAAGCCGGATCAGGATCAGCAACAGGCAGCTAATGCGGCAGGGACTCCTGAATTCAAAGGCAAGATTGAACTCGACGTAAGGAACTCAGTGGCCGACTGGGCTCCTTTCGTTCCCAAGAAAGCACCCGAGGGCTCGCCGAACATTCTGCTTATCCTTTACGACGATACCGGCCTGGGCGCCTGGTCACCCTATGGCGGACGGATCAGCATGCCAACGCTGGACAAACTCGCAGCGACTGGCCTTACCTATACCCAATGGCATACCTGTGCGCTGTGCTCGCCTACGCGCTCCACCCTGCTCACCGGCAGAAACCATACGTTAAATGGTATGGCTGCGATTACGGAGGCCTCCAATGGTTTTCCCGGGGCCAGCGGCCGGGTGCCGGAGCAGTGCGCTACCATGGCCGATATTTTGCGTGACAAT
>DASZRP010000093.1:0-7586 GCA_035548895.1 Puia sp.
AGCACCAGCGGCACGCGGCCCCAAAGACGAACCAGGTCGAAATAAAGAGAGGCACGGATGAAATAACTTTCGCCTAACATCTGGTTTTTTCGCTCCGGACTTAACGCCGGGTCCGTGCACCGCGCGATCTGATAAATAGCGAGGTTGGCGTTGGCGATCATGGCATAAGCATCTGCCCAGTCACGGCTGATATTCCCGTTCAGGGCATTGAACTTAAAAAGATCGATCGTGATATTATCGGGGTTGTCGCCGCCGGCATAGCAGTTGTCGGCGGTCACGTCGCCGTTTACCACCCGGTCCAGTACGTTAAACTCGATGCCATGGTCGTACCCTTTGTAATATTCATATACGCCGGCAATCAAATCTTCCGCATTAGAGGCCGTAATGGATACAGAAGTATCGGTATTCCGCACCTGCTGGGTGACAGGTTGTTTATCCAGCAGTTTTGTACAACCGGTAATGAGCAGCAGGAACGGCAGACTCATCAGTAACCAGTTGATCATGTTTTTATTTTTCATAAAAGAAAATTTAATTGACTTGGTAACGGATTATTTTAAACTCAGGTTTAATCCGACCAGGAACATTTTCGACTGCGGGTAGGCTCCGTTATCCAACCCAAGCGAGATATTCCGGTCATCCGTGCTGTTTCCCCCGTTCAAATTTCCTGTTGTTGGGTCGTAAGTGCCGCTCCCGCTGTTACCGTATGAATTGACTTCGGGATCAAAACCTTTATATTTTGTAATCGTGATTAGATTATTTCCCGAAATATAAATGGAAGCGGCAGCGAGGCCGATCCTGGAAAGGAGTTTCTCACTGAACCGGTAGGAAAGGGTGACGGTCTTGAAGCGCAGGTACGACCCGTTTTCCAGAAATCTCGTCGAGATCAGGGAGTTGTTCGTCGTCGCGTCGGTGCTCACGCCGGGGATATCGGTGATATCTCCTTTTTGCCTCCAGCGGCGAAGCACGGCATCGCTCTGGTTAGCCGAGTTCACCATCGCTTCTGCCTCCAACCTTCCGGCATTGAAGATCTTTCCGCCCTGCGATCCCTGGATAAATACGGTCAGATCGAAATTTTTATAGGTCAGGGAATTGGTCATTCCATAAACGAAAGTCGGCTGCGCATTGCCGATCAACCTTCGCGAAGAAGGGGAAGGATTGTCGGAGAGCGTATCGCCATTGGTTTCATAAAGTTCATGGCCGGTGTTCGGATCAACGCCTTTTGCTACATAGCCGTAAAATTCTCCCAGGGGCTTTCCAACAACCAGCGCAATGGCGTTACCCCTGGCATAAACACTTCCATAGCCGTCTACGAAAGTGATGCCGGCCGGCAGCCCTGTTACTTTGTTCTGATTGAAGGAAATGGTAAAGTCGGTGGTCCACTGGAAATCCTTTTTCACAATATTCTTGCTGCTGATCTGGAATTCCTCCCCGACGTTGCGCATACTCGCGCCATTGACCGGGGCCGTGGCAACACCGGCAGAAGGACTGAGGCGGACCTGGTACAACACATCCTTGGTCGTTTTAACATAGAAGTCGCCGGTAAAACTGAGCCGGGAATTGAGAAAACTGGCATCCACACCGATATCCGTCTGTGTGCTGGTTTCCCAGGTCAGGTTCTGCGGCGCCACGGTGTGGCTGGTAGGCAGGCCGGTAGTGGGATCGAGATCATAGAGCGGCAGGTAATCGTAGCTGCCCAGTCCTTCCTGGTTCCCGTTCTGGCCCCAGCCAACCCGGAGTTTCAGGAAGCTGACCGGGCTCACCGATTGCATAAAATCTTCCTGGGAGATCACCCACCCTGCTGAAAAGGATGGGAATACGGCGTTGCGGTTATTCGGCGCAAACTTGGAAGAATGATCGGAGCGGATATTGGCCTGCAGCAAATATTTCCCATCGAAATCATAAGTGATCCTGCCTAAGTAAGAGATCAGCGCCCAATCGTCGATCAGTTTCGAGGCAGGCGTTTTCACAGAGTCCTTGATGTAAGCAGCATCCCAGTCTAAGTGACGGTAGGCGGTATCGAGGAATGAACCGGAGATATAAGTTTGATCTATATGCTGATCCTGGGCCGTCCAGCCGGCCAATGCCGTGAGGTGACTTCTGCCAAAGGTTGCCGTATAATGCAGGGTTTGTTCACTCAGCCAGCTGAAAACGGTCGCCTTGGCCTGATTCTGCTGGCCTGAAGTATTTCTTCCGTTCACGGTGAGCCAGGGATCCAGAAAATAAGTGTTCATATTATTCTGGTAATCGATGCCAAACCTCGATTCGAAAACGAGCCCTTTATAGAGTTTGATATCGGCGCCCAGGTTAGAGAGCAGACGATCGTTGAGGCTCTTGTTGTATCCGCCTTCAATAGCTGCCAGTGGATTATCCCAGCCGGTGAGTGGGTTGACGCCAATCGTTCCGTCGGGATTGTATTTAGGAACCGTAGGCGGTGTCTCAAGAGCCATCAATACGACCCCTCCTTTGGCGACCGACTGATTATCCGTCACATCGTTGAGATGTGCCCGGCTGACCACGGTATTTGAAATAATAGAGAGCCAGTCGTTCGCCTTCGTGGTGAAATTGACCCGGCCGGTGAGCCGGTTGAAATTAGCCGGTTTGATAATGCCCGTCTGATCCAGATAATTCAGCGAAATATAGTGCTGCGATTTCTCGCTGCCGCCGGCTACAGAGATCTGATAGTTCTGCTGGTTGCCGTTCCGGAAAACCTGGTCGGGCCAGTTGATATCGTTGGCCTGTACCATTGAATCGGTGATCACCTGCGACTGTTTCTGCTCATTGGCATAGTCCTGATACTGCTTGCCGTTCAGCACGCCAAGCTTCTTGGTGGCCGAACTTACCCCGGCATATACATTCACATTGATCCTGCTTTTCCCGGGAGTTCCTTTCTTGGTAGTAATTACAACCACGCCGTTTGCCGCGCGTGTTCCGTAGATCGACGCCGATGCGGCGTCTTTCAGAATAGACATCGATTCAATGTCTCCCGGGTTAATGGTGGAGATATCCGTGGTTGGAATGCCATCGACCACATACAGCGGATCATTACCCGCGCTGATGGAAGAAGAACCCCGTACCCGGATCGTAAAGCCCGCACCCGGCTTCCCGGAATTAGAAGTCACTTCAACGCCGGCAGTCTTTCCCTGCATCGCTTCCGATGCATCCACAATGGGGCGGTTGGCGATATCAGCCGCGCTTACCGTGGAGACTGCGCCGGTCAGGTCTTTCTTTCGCTGCGTTCCATAGCCGATCACGACCACCTGGTCTAAGGCTTTGTCGGAAACCGCGAGCTGAACATTAAGGACATTACGCCCGTCCACTGCAACTTCCTGGTCCACGTAGCCGATATAAGAAAAAGTGAGGATAGCATTTTCAGCCGCAGTGATAGCATATTCACCGCTGTTGTTGGTGAAAGTGCCACCCGACCCGCCCTTGACGGTCACGGAAACGCCCGGCAGCGAAATGCCATTGGCTCCGGTCACTTTCCCGGTGATGCGAATGTCCTGCCTTTCATTTCCGCTGACCATGACCACGATCAGATTGTTGTCGAGGATTTTATAAGTCAGGTCGGTGTGTTGGAAAAGCTGGGTCAGCGCGTCGCGTATGGGGGCGCGCTCAAAATGGATATCGACCTTTTTCTTCAGGTCGGGCAGATCGTAATTATAGAGGAACCGGAATTCGCCGGTGCTGGTCTTTTCAATCCGGCTCAGGATCTTGCCGATCTCCGCCTGCTGCATGCTCAGTGTGACAAATCCCTGTGCATGTACCTTGGCCTGCACCTGAATGGCACTGATCAGCACGAGCAGCATCGAGAATTTCATAATGGCGAGGAATTTAAAGAGCAATCGGAACTGGTCCCGCTGTGAACGGGACAACAAAAAAAGCATACATTTACGTTTAGTGTTGAACAAATGGGAAACCCTGTACCGTCTCTCTATGTTGGTTACAGCTTTCCGTTTTCAATCTCCGGGGGATGCTCCAACATCTCCCGCTTTTATTTGCTTCAGCTGGTATTGATATCAGTCATCGTACAGATCGATTTCATTTTGATTTATTTTATAACTAAACCTGGCTGTCAGCCTCAGGGCATCTAAAGCCTCCCGGATGGTTTCTCCGGAGAACACGCCTTTGAACCGGTATTTCAGCAGCCGATCGCTTTTGAACACGATCCTGATATTATACCAGCGTTCCATTTTTTCAGCCAGCTCCGGAAAGCTGTCGCCGTCAAATGCCAGTTTATTATACATCCAGGAAGTTTCTACCTTATCGCTGTCGGGAATATTCCTTACCAGGGGAATAACAGCAATATCGGAAGCCGGAGAAGATGAAGATGTTCTCTCTGTTCCGGTATCTGCATTCATTAGCGCGCGAGCCTTGTTGAATACCAGCTTTTCGTTCGGATGAAGGATCACTTTGGGCGCGGCAGGATCATCTTTACGGCTGATCTCTACCATTCCCCGCAACAGGGTTGTTTCAATAACGCCCTCCCTGGGATAGGATTTGATATTGAACGCTGTGCCCAGCACTTTGACATTGATCGCCGATGTGTGTACGATGAATGGACGGTCCGCATTGCGAACGACATCGAAAAAGCCTTCGCCTTCCAGATCTACTTCCCGTGAACGGACATTAAACTCATTTTCATAATGCAGCGTACTCCCGGAATTCAACCAGACCTGCGATCCGTCGGGCAGTAGCAAATGAGTCTTGGCGCCGGGACCGGCAACCACTTCGCTGCTTTGTTTCGCCAACCGGTGAACCGGAGGAGCTGCCGCCGTAGTTGTTCTGTGCACCACCCAGATCGATAAGCTGACGACAACCATGGCGGCTGCGTAGTAAATAAACCGAACCGGTATCAGGGGGCTTTTTCCCGGGTGATAATCCGGTTCAGCAGCGGAAAGCGAATTGGCATCTGCCTGAAGCAGTTGCTCTAATTGCATGGACAGCGCGGGTGCTCCTGCTATGGCGGCGGGATCGACGAAGGGAGACCGGAAGTATTTGTCGATAATGTCGGCGATGTATTGCTGTTGGGGATGTTCCAGCAGCAGGCTTTCCAGTTCTTTTAACTCGCCTGGGGAAGCCTCATGGGCCAGTTGACGGGCAAGCAAAAACCATAGGCGTTCCTCGTTCATAAAGCAGCTCTTATCTGTTAAGACAGCAAAACAGGGAGCATCTACTAAGAAAAATAAAAATATTTTTATCCCGCTACGGTTCTGTTTCGCACCCCGAGGCCAAAATCGCTTTTCAGGGCGGCGGCAATTCGGGATACCGCAATGGCCATTTGGGCGTCGATGGTATTGACGGAAATATGCAGGATCTCCGCTACTTCTTTATATTTAAGGCCGTCTTCGCGGATCAGCTTGAAGATCATCTTGCAGCGCGGAGGGAGGGCGTCGACAGCCTGTTGGATCCGGTTGAACATTTCCGTGGTGATCAGCAGCTGTTCCGGATCGCTGCCGGCCTGGCATTCGATGTCGAGGTGGTCGAAAGATTCGGTCAGGTTTTCTTTCGCCTTGGTAGCGAGAAAATTCAGGGAGCCGTTCTTTACGGCGGTGTACAGGTAAACCCGAAGATTGCGAATTTCGATTATTTGTGACCGTTGCTGCCAGATGCGGATAAATACGTCTTCAATAATCTCTTCAGCCGCTTCCCGGGTTTTGACCATCGAAAAAGCAAAATGATAAAGCCGCCGGTAATAATATGTGTGCAATTGCCGGAACACGGATTGGTTGGTCGCGGCGATTTGTCGCTGTAAATGCGGGTATGAAGAAAAATCGGAGAAAGGATTGGCTTGTTCCATAAGCAATCGGTTTGGTCCCTTCGCAATCCAAATTTACCCAAAATTTTTCAGAGATCATGATCAGTGGTCTTATTGTAGTCCTTAAGCCGGGTCCGGTATCGTTACCACCCGGTTTTATTTGACGACCGTCTTCACCGGTTTCAGCGTTTTCAGGTAATGATAGATAGCGGTCAACTCTTCATCGGTCATTCTGCCGAAGGAATACCAGGGCATCGGACTGCCGGGGATCAGCTTGCCGCTGCGAAAACGGCTGATGAATTTTTCCTTGTTCCAATTGAATATCCGGCCGCTGGAATCCGGCGTGAGGTTAGGCGTGATAAACCCGTCTACTTCACTGCCGCCGCCAAAGGGCGCTCCGGTATACGCTCCCGCCAGGTTGCGCTGTGTGTGGCATCCGTTGCATTCCGCCACACTGAGGGCAAGATACCGGCCATAGTCACCCGTAGTATCGGCGGTAACGGTTTTGGGTACCGGTTCACCCGGTCCCACAGGTTTTACCATAAAGGCCTGTACCGCTTTCCCGGCAGCATTCAATATATTTTTGGGAACCTCGTGATGCACGCCCGGCTGTGCGCGGAGATAGGAAATGATAGCTCCGAGGTCTTCATCGCTCATATTATGAAAAGGCATGAAATCATACACGGCCGTGCCGTCAGGATGAACACCGTAGCGAAGCGCCCGGGCTATTTCTCCATCCGTAAATCGTCCGATACCTGTACTGCTGTCGGGCGTAATATTTTTCGAATATATCTTTCCCAGGGGCAGATCGAAGAGCACGCCGCCGGTAAGAGGCACAGGCTGTCCCAGGTTAATGAGCGAATCGGCGTTTGGCACGCTGTGACAGTTGATGCAATGCGCGGCGCCGAAAACAAGATGTTTTCCCCTTGCGATGACAACGGTGTCTGTTGAAGCGTGGATATCCGGATAGGGCGCTTCATATTTGAGATGCTGCCGCATCGACACAGTGGTGGTGATGCCGGCAAACAGGAATAAAACGACGAGCCCCATCCATTTAAGTATTTTTTTTAACCTGCGCATGAGTTGGTGTTTTTATTAGGAACCGAAAATTACTGACCAAAAAAAGTTGCCTATGTGTGGAAATGAATGGACTGTGAAGAATGCTGAATGAATTGTTTGAGGCAGACTTTTTGCAAATCATTTAGCTTTGTTATCCGGTCAAAGATCTAATACAGGTATTTGGAATGAAAGAACTGGTTGTTGAACAATTTAAAAAAGCAAAGGACAAGCTGATATTGTTAGATTACGATGGGACGCTGGTCGACTATCAGCCCGTACCGCAGAAAGCCCTGCCTTCTGAGAACCTGCTCCTGTCCCTGTCGAAATTGCACAGTTCGCCGCATACGGACCTGGTCATCATTACCGGAAGGTCGTACACCGATATTGATGGGTTCGTGGGGCATCTGCCGATCGATATCGTAGCGGAACATGGCGGCATGATCAGGGAAAACGAAGAATGGCGCATGCTGGTGCAGGACGACGGTCATTGGAAACAGGAAATTTTTCCGGTTATGAGCCGGTTCACTACCCGTTGTCCCGGTACCTTTATAGAAGAAAAGAAATTTTCGCTGGCCTGGCATTATCGGGGGGCAGATCCTGAATCGGGATATGCTGTTTCCCGGGAATTGATCCGGGCCCTCGATCCGCTTGCGACCCCGCTCAACCTGAAACTCACCGACGGGAATAAAGTGCTTGAAATTAAGCACAAGAACATCGACAAGGGCAGGGGAACCCAATACTTGTTAAACAAGCATGCTTATGACTTCATCCT
>DASZRP010000094.1:0-4946 GCA_035548895.1 Puia sp.
TGAACCGATCTGGTCCCATTTAACCGAAGGAGGCGTTCCGCCGAATATTTGTGCATTTCCACGCAGGGCCGTTAATGATAAGAACAGACATGCAAAAAAGAACCTGCGCATCCGGGAACGTTTTCTGGAACGAAAATTGAAATTAACGGTAAACGCCGACAGAAAAAACTATCATAAATCTTTTACCTTCGGCTTAACGGATGAAACCCAGTTCGCGTTTATTCTCCCTGGCAAACAACCTCGACTCCCTGATCGCAGCCGCAGTGGGATGCGGTATTATCCTGATGTTTTCAAAGCATAGCGGCATCGGCGTTTCGCCCGACTCGGTCACCTATATTAGTGCCGCCCGTCACCTGGCCGATAGCCAGGGTCTTCGTGCTTTTGACGACCTGCCGGTGGTAGATTTTCCTGCCGGCTATCCCGTCTTCCTTTCCCTGGTCTCCCTGATCACCCGCGTAGATCCTTTATTGTACGGCGCCATATTGAATGCCCTTTTATTTGGTTTGCTGATCTATTTGTGCGGTACGATGATGAACGGATTTTATCATCGCTCGGGGTGGTATAAGCGCATACTCCTGGCCTGCCTTGTGCTGAGTCCCGCGGTGCTCGAAGTCTATTCCATGCTATGGTCAGAAACGATCTTCCTGCTGCTGCTTATTTTTTTCATGATCGCAGTCAGGAAGTACCTGATCGGCCTGCGCCTGAAATGGATGGTCATCAGTGCGGTGCTGGTCGCCCTGGCCTGTGTGGTACGTTATGCTGGTATCGTGCTGGTATTGATCGGCGGTTTTCTGATCCTCTTTGAAGGCAGGTTAAGCTGGGGAGTTCGCATCCGCCGCGTTATCTATTTTGGCGCCATATCCATTTCCCTGCTTGCCCTGAACCTGATCCGGAATGAACTGGTCACCAGCCTGGCAACGGGAGAAAGACAAAGAGGGACAACCCCATTTTTTAAGAATATGGAGTATTTCGGAGACGTGTTGTGTGACTGGCTGCTGTTAGATCGGAATCCGGTCCGGGCTGTTATGCTGACGAGCGGGGTACTTTGCCTATTCCTGCTGAGCATGCTTTGGTGCTACTTCCGGCGAAAAGATCGCTGTCGTTATGAGTACACGGCGGCGGCCGTGGGCTTCTTCTATTGCCTGTTCATGCTGGCTTCGGCTACCTTATCCCGTTATGAGCAGTTCACGAGCCGCCTGCTCGCCCCGATGTTTATTCCCCTGGTCTGGTGCTGCAGTTTCTGGATCCCGGCCATCGTTGACAGCAGCAAGCGGCCTCTCAAAATTTTGTATACCGGACTGGGATTATTTATTGCGGCCCTGTTTTTAAAGATCCAGTTGGCGGCTGACTATGAAACCTGGGATGGCGTAAAGGATGCGGGCATTCCGGGTTATTTTGAAGATCCTTTTCCGCAGTCCGATATCGTCCGGTTCATCCAACACTACAGTCCCGAATTCCGGTCCGGCTATCGCATCTATTCCAATGCCGGGGATGCCGTTTATTTATTTACCGGACAGGCAGCCCATCTCCTGCCCCAGCGCGTCTTTCCCAGGGAGGTGAATCAGTACTACCGGGAAAAGGATAATTATCTCGTCTGGTTCAATGAAATCGAGAATCCCGATCTGCCCGACGAACAGGAGATCATAAAGAATAAACGGATGGTATTGATCAAATCATTTTCCGACGGAGCGGTCTACATAACGCCCGGCGACAGCCTGAGAACATCCCCGTAGATCACCATGCCTTAAGAACGGGCTAACGAAGATTTTCACAAGGCATTGCCGGGAGTCAGCACAGATAGATTATCCGAGCTTCCGCAGCCAGATATTGCGAAAGCTGATCGGTTCGCTTTTGTCACCGTGAGCCTGCAGCTTGATCGGAGAAGCGCCATGCGCTTTGTAATAAGGTTGGCCGATATACCGGGTAACTCCTTTCAGCTCATAATTGTTTTGAACCAGCACACCGTTCAGGAATACGGTTACGCGGGCGGGTGAGGCGAGACCGCCATCATTGTTAAAACGCGGCGCTGTCCAGACGACATCATAAGCCTGCCATTCGCCGGGTTTGCGACAGGGATTCGCCAGGGGAATGCTCTGTTTGTAAATGCTGCCGGCCTGTCCGTTCACATAAGTGCTGTTATTATAGCTGTCGAGCACCTGCAGCTCATAGCCTTCATCACCGCCATTTTCATCTATGCAGGCTAAGAATATTCCGCTGTTACCACGGGCCTGATCCGAGCCGGTAATATTCTTCGGGATCTGGTATTCAATATGCAATTGATAATCTTCGAACCGCTGACGCGTCAGGATGCCGCCGCTTTTTTTGTCGACCGTCGCTATGCCATCATGTATGCGCCAGCCGGCGGTCCTGGTGGAATCCTTGCCCTCAGCCCGCCATTGATCCAGATTTTTTCCATCGAACAGTACAACAGCATCAGATGGCGGTTGCGCATCGGTCTTGCCCGGAGTAACTACCGGTGGAACGGGGGAATAAACTTCAGTAAGTTTCGGATCTCCGGTCTGCTGCGCTAACAGCATGGAATGAATGGACAGGGTAATAACGGAACAGAGAACTGTCTTTTTTAGAAAGGGCGAAGCAATATGGTACATGTTCAGATATTTAAATTGCCGTCAAGTTATGACAATTCAAATAATTATTCCTCGATAGTTACCCCATGGGCGTATTGGCGCTGCAGGGAATCCTTAATATGAGTAGTGTCTTTTGAAAGTGCGGGAAACTGAAAATACACTTTAAAAAAAGAGGAATCTTTTTCATACAAATGCACCCTCAGATCAAAGGAGAGCAGTTGCTTATACCTGCGCAGCGCATGCTCTTTACTGTAAGTGGGGAGAATAACAAATTTGTATAATATTGAATCGTGCGCGTCCCTGGGTTTTGTAACGCTATCCGGTTTGAGGGATTTGAGCGAGTCCGCCCGGCTCAGCGTGTCAGCAGCAGTGGCAGCTACCTCTTCCTGCGCCTGTTGGGCAGAATCCGGAGCAGTTGCCGAACCGGAATGCTTATACATCAGATATCCACCCCAGCCCACGACCAGCAAGGCAAATATGATGGCCAGCGCCCGGATCAGACTCCGGTTGCTTTGAAGCGTTGAACCGGAAGTTGACGTTTCGGATTTCTTAGGTCTGTCCTGGTCTGCCGCCTGCTTATCGGCAGGCAGTTCCTTGATTACGGCGTATTCCCCGGGAGCAAAATCAAATTTGCCGCTTTTGCCTTTGGATATGGTTCCGATACCTTCAAGATAAAATGGCTTGCCGATATTGAGCATTTCCAAACCTAAGGCCAGATAAGATTCGAGATCGGAAATGGCTAATGGTTTAATTTTGCCGGTGTTCTCGCAGATAAAAGAAATCAGATCCTTGTCCGGCTCGGTTACATTTGCATTCTGGAATTGAACTCCATTGGGCAGGGAGAGCAGCTCGCGATCATTTTCATCCGGCAGCACAATGGACTTATCGAGCGTAAAAATACCTATTCCAGGCAGCGCCAGCTTCCTGTTTTTGTATAAGAATTGAACCAGAAGCAGAGGGATCTTCAAAGCCAATGGATTTCGGATTTTAAATGTAAAGAAACCAACGCGAAATAGGGAAATTAATTATGCGAAAGGTAAAATAATATATTGAGAACTAATAGCATATCAAAGAAGATGCCGATTTTTATTTAACTCAAAATATCAGGTTGAGATCATGCTGACCGAGGAAGAAGAATCGTTTATCCGCTATTGGGAGGCCAATCGCGACCGGCAAAAGAAAACCTTCAGGCAATTTCTGTTAGGGATACCCCTTGCCCTTCTATTTGTGATTCCTATCCTGATCAATCTCTTTTCCGGCTGGTATAAACGGGCAGATATGGAACTGCGTACTGGCGGAATCAACCCCGGAGTCCTTTTATTTGCCATCCTGGGGATCGTTGTCTTTATCGCCGTTTTTTCCCGGAAATTCCAGTGGGACCAGCGGGAACAGCGATACCGGGAACTGCTTGAGAAAAAAAGAAAATTGGAATCTTCCGAAAAATTATAATTCTTTGCAGCGTTTTAAATTTATGCCTTGTCTTATTATTGCTGATAAGTTATTGTTTTGCGTGCCGTAACCATAGACTACCTGCAAGACTAACCCTGAACGCCCTGTTCGGGGTTTTTTTATTGTATTTTTGAATAAATGCCCGGTCTTGCCCTACGAACCCATTTCGGTTTTTGATATCTTCAAAATTGGTGTTGGACCATCCAGTTCCCATACGCTCGGTCCCTGGCGGGCGGCACAGGCTTTTATCTGCCGTCTAAATGAACAAGGCCGGCTATCCCGACTGAAGAAAATGGAAGTATTTCTGTTCGGTTCTTTAGCAAAGACTGGCAAGGGGCATGGAACCGATATCGCGATCGAGCTGGGCCTTTCGGGATACGATCCCGTCCTGATGGATACTGTAACCATCCCCGGGGTAATTGAACAGATCGCGCAGGAAAGGAAACTGAGACCGGCGCCCGGCGTCGAAATCGATTTCGATCCTCAGGCTGACATACATTTTCTGTTCCGGGAATCGCTCCCCCGCCACCCCAATGCTGTCCGCTTTGCAGCGGCCTTTAACGACGGTTCACCGGTATTTGAATCCACGTATTATTCCATAGGCGGCGGTTTCATAGAAACGGATGAACCGGCAGAAAAATCAACCCTTCCGGTTCAGCCGCCATTTCCCATCAACTCGGCTTCGGATCTTTTGCACTGGTGCATGAAGACCGGTTTTTCCATTCAGGAAGTGGTGATGGAGAACGAAAAAGCCTGGCACAGCGAGGAAGAGATAAAGACGGGTTTGCTTCAAATATGGCAGGTGATGAAAGACTGCATGTATGCCGGTTGCCACACGGAAGGCGTTCTGCCTGGCGGGCTCCAGGTAAGGCGCAGGGCGGCAGAGCAAAACAGGAAATTATTGAATGG
>DASZRP010000095.1:0-4377 GCA_035548895.1 Puia sp.
CTGGCGGAAACGATGAAGGAAGCCTTGTTCTTTTTTATCGGTCCCTGTATCGACAGGCGCGATGCAATCAATCCGATGCCGCCATCTACCTCGAACCGGTTCATGTTTCCTTCCTTCATCGAGATGTCCAGCACGGAAGATAGCCGTCCGCCATACTGCGCCGGCATGCCGCCTTTGATCAGCGTGGTGTTCTTGATCGCGTCGCCATTGAAGATTGAAAAGAAACCAAACAGGTGCCCCGTATTGTAAACGATGGCGTCATCCAGCAGGATCAGGTTCTGGTCGGGGCCGCCTCCGCGCACATAAAGACCGGTGTTCCCTTCGCCGGCATTACTTACGCCCGGCAGCAGCTGAAGTGTTTTTAGAATATCGATCTCGCCAAACAGCACGGGCAGCGATTTTACCTGGCTCATGGCCAGATCAATTTTCCCCATCTGGGCATTTTTCACATTGATATCCCTTTTCTTCGCGTAAACAACCACCTCCTCATTGGTGGTAGTCATCGGGGAGATCAGAAAGTTCAGGTTGATATTGCGGTTCAGATCGATCTCCCGACGCATACCCTGATAGCCCACATAAGTTACCGCCAGCGTATAATGTCCTTCGGGAAGTGTTAGTGAGTAAAATCCATAGTTATTGGTATTGATCCCCTTGCCTTCTCCGTTGATGCTGATCGAAGTGCCGATCAGTGTTTCGGCCGAAAGGGAATCCTTCACATATCCTGAAACCGTGAATTTTTGCTGGGCATGAACCGGAACCCAGCACCATAAGGCGATATAGAACAGCAATCGCCGGAGCATGATTACTGTGCAAAAACGAAATGAATCGAATCGTTAACCTTGCCGCAATCCAGCATCTTGTCCTTGTATAAAGGATGCTTTTTCCCGAGATAAGGATTGATCACTTTGCTGGTGGCGCTGAGCCAATAGGCTTCGGAGGAATCGCCGAAGGCCATCGGGCATTGCATGTGATAAATAGTTGCTCCATCGTAGCGCACCGTACGGATTAGGTTATACAGCATTTCGGAGATCATATAAAATTCCCGCTTCTTCTGTTCCATACTGGTTTCACCGTTTAAGCCCTTTATTTCGGCGTTAACGGACTGCGCCAGATTGGCTGCCGTTTCGATGATCGCGGTGTCTGCCTTCAGCTTATTGAGCTTAAGGCTGTCCACCGAAATGGCAAGCTCGTTTGCTCTTTGCCGGACAGCTGTAGTATCCCACTCCACGAAAGCGTCACTGAGCCGGTAGTAACTATTCATAATATCATCGAAAGAACGGGTGAACGCGGAACCGGAGTTAGCAACGGCCAGCGGAGTATCTTTTTTTTCCGGTTCACCCGTGGAACCAGACTTGTGTAACAGCAGGTACGCGATAACGATAGCAACAGCCAGCACCAGAATCAGCAGCAGGGCCTTCTTCATGAGTAGAATTTGATCAAAGATAATTGTAAAAACATTTGTTTTACTTTTGCGGGCTTGATTTAACTCCATTGCAAAATTATGCTGGCAGGATTGCAGAATGTACGATTTGAATTTGGCGCCCGGACTATTTTAGAAGAAACCACCTGGCATATTCAGCCCAACGAACGGATCGGCCTGATCGGTTATAATGGAACCGGGAAATCCACCCTGCTCAAGCTGCTCGCCGGCGAATATAATCCCAGCGCCGGCGCCGTTGAACGCAGCCGCAGTACCAGCATTGGATATCTTCATCAGGACCTGCTAAGCTTCGATACGGGCGATTCCATATTAGCGGTGGCGTTAGGCGCTTTTGAGAAAGTGCTGCAGCTGGAAAAAGAACTGGAAGATCTCGCCCATCAGCTCGAGTCGGGTAATCACGCGGAGGGACCGGAAGCCGATGCGCTGTTGACCCAATATACCGACAAGCTTCATGAAATGGAATTGCTGGACGGCTACAGCATTCATCACAAAACGGAAGAAGTATTGCACGGGCTCGGGTTCAATAATACGGACCTGAAACGGCCCTACCGCGAATTCAGCGGCGGCTGGCGCATGCGCGTGCTATTGGCTAAAATGATTTTGCAGCGGCCGGACCTGCTGCTCCTGGATGAACCGACCAACCACCTTGACCTGCCTTCCATTGAATGGCTGGAAAAATACCTGCAACACTACCAGGGGTCGGTGGTCATCGTGAGTCACGACAAGTTTTTCCTGGACCGGATGGTGACCCAGATCGTGGAGCTCTATCAGCAGAACCTGCATTTCTATAAAGGGAACTATTCCTACTACGAGAAGGAAAAAGAAATGCGGATCTCCCTGCAGCAACGCGCATTTGAAAACCAGCAGGACTATATCCGCCAGCAGGAAAGATTTATCGAGCGGTTCCGCGCGAAAGCAACCAAGGCGGCCGCCGCACAGTCGGCCATGAAGCGGCTTGAAAAGATCGATCGGATCGAAAACGTCGAACTGGAAAGGCCGGATATGCGCATTCAGTTCAGCGTGGGCAAAACGCCCGGCAAGATCCTGGTGGAATTAAATGATATCAGCAAAGCATTCGGCGATAATATTATCGTGGAACATACCGGCGCGGAGATTGACCGGGGAGACAAAATTGCGCTGATCGGCGCCAACGGAAAGGGGAAGTCAACTTTGTTGCGCATTATTGCCGGAACGGAAGCGTTTGCGGGCGCCCGCAAATGGGGACATAATGTGGAGGAAAGTTTTTATGCCCAGCATCAACTGGAGTCGCTTGATCTGAATAATACGGTGCTTGAAGAAATGCAGCTTTGCGGCAGCCAGAAGAATGATCTGGAATTGCGCTCCCTGCTGGGCTGTTTCCTGTTTTCCGGCGACGATGTTGAAAAGAAGATCCGGGTTCTGAGTGGCGGTGAAAAAGCAAGGGTTGCTCTCGCAAAGACCATCGCCGGCAAGGCCAATTTCCTGCTGCTGGATGAACCGACCAACCACCTCGACATTCACTCCTGCGAACTGTTGGCCGAAGCGCTGAACAAATACGAGGGAAGCTATATCCTGGTCAGCCACGACCGCTATTTCATTTCCAAAACGGCGAACACCATCTGGGAAATTGATGGTGGTAAAATTAAAGTGTTTAAGGGGCCTTACGATGAATGGGTGGCCTGGAACAAACGGATGAACGCGCAGGCCAAACCGGTTGCCGCGAAAAAAATCAGTGAACCGGCAGCTGAAGAAGCAGTCAAACCGCAACCGGTTCAACAGCCGGTAAGCAAGGAAGCAAAAAAACAATTACAGAAACAGCAACGCATCGTAGACCAGCTCGATCGGGAAGTGAATAAGCTCAGGACCGAATGCGAGGCACTCGAAGCAAGACTGGCAGCACCGGAAATTTACGCCGACAAGCAAAAATTTCTGGAAGCTGAGGCTGCCTATAAAAAGACCGCTCAGGCGCTTGCCAAGGCGATGCTTGATTACGACAGCGCCCTGGAAAAGTTAATGGAATTAGAAGAGGGCCAATAACTATGGTATCCTCCATGGGTTTTGCTAATTTTATCAGTAAAGCGTACCATTATCAACTTCTCTTTGTTTTTCCGGATCGCCATTTTTGTCCTTTTTCTTTTCGGCGTTTTTCCCTGCCGGGCGCAGCCATCCCCGCAGCCGGGCACGCGGCCTAAAATCGGACTTACGCTGAGCGGCGGCGGCGCCAAGGGACTTGCCCATATCGGCATATTGAAAGCCATCGACTCGGCCGGCCTGCCGATCGATTATATCACGGGAACGAGCATGGGCAGTATTATCGGGGCATTGTATGCTTCAGGTTATTCGGCAGATTCCATTGAAAAGATGGCGCGCAAGATGGATTGGGACCTGATGCTTTCCAATCAATCTTCGCTTCGCAATATCATTATGGAAGAGAAGAGTGAATACGGAAAATATGATCTCGAGCTTCCCTGGGTGAATCATTTTTTCAGGCTGAATACCGGCGTGCTGGAGGGGCAGGAGCTCTGGCTTAAATTTTCCGAATTGCTTTTCTCCATTCATCAGATCAAGGACTTCAGCCAATTACCCATCCCCTTCAAATGCATCGCAACCGATATTTCGACCGGGGAGGCGGTCGTGCTGGACAGCGGTGAGCTTGTTTCCGCCATCCGGGCCAGCATGGCCATCCCTTCTGTTTTTACCGCGGTGAACTACAATGGAAAATTGCTGGTAGATGGCGGCGTCGTCAGAAATTTCCCGGTTAAGGATGTTCGGGAAATGGGCGCGCAATATGTAATCGGGAGCAACGTCTCGGAGGGACTGCTGGCGATGGATAAGGTAAATAATGCCCTGCAGGTATTGCTGCAGGTGGCTTTTTTCCGGGAAGCAGAAGATACCAAGCTGGAAGTGCCGCTCTGCGATATCTATGTGAAGACTCCATTGGAGAAATTTAATATGGG
>DASZRP010000096.1:0-2251 GCA_035548895.1 Puia sp.
AATTCTTCGGCTTGATGGCCTCGACGATCTTTTGCAGCCGCTTGCGCTCCTCGGAAGAGTGGATCTTACGGCTTACAGCAACGATGTCATTGAAGGGAGTAATGACGACAAACCTGCCCGGCAGGGATATTTCACAGCTGAGACGGGGACCCTTGGCCGCAATAGGCTCTTTTAATATCTGAACGAGGATATGGGGCTTCCCGTTCAATACCTCGTTGATCTTGCCCGTTTTAATGATCTCCGGCTCCACCTGGAAAGTGCCGAAGTCAAAACCTTCAGGACTGTTGTCATTCATTGCCTGCTGCGTGAATTTCAACAGCGATCTGGCGTAGGGGCTCAGGTCGGTATAATGCAGAAAAGCATCCTTTTCGAAACCTACATCCACAAAAGCAGCATTCAGCCCCGGGATCAGCTTCTTTACCTTTCCCAGGTACAGATCACCTACCGCAAAGCTCGCGTCAGCCTTTTCATGGTGTAATTCCACCAGCTTCTTATCCTCTAATAGGGCTATTTCAACACCCTGCGGGGTTGCATTTATGATCAGTTCCTTATTCAAGCGTAACTAGCGTTTGCCATCGACATCAACCTTTTTGAATGAGGCCATTCTGTCCAATCCGTCCGCCGGCAAAAAAGAAGGATTTATTTATTCTTCTTCTTATGACGGTTCTTTCTCAGTCTTTTTTTACGCTTATGCGTCGCGATCTTATGACGCTTACGCTTTTTACCACAAGGCATACTTTAGTGCTTTTATTAGTTTCAAAATAAAATTTCCAATTGATGAGCCTCATCACATGTTCCAAATGAGAGACTTAACGCAAAGACTGGATACTTTGATCAATCTCCTTGATCATATCCGGATTACCAACCAGCTTTCGGGCGGCCTCATACCATTTGATGGCGTCAGCCTTGTTGCCCTGCTGCTGATGGACTTCGGCAAGTAGGAGTATCGCTTCGATATTGGCAGGTTGATGTCGAACTACGGTTGTCAAACGTTCAATAGCTTTATCAAATTGACCTGATACGATGCCTCCCCAACCCAGCATGAACTGGGCGTACATATTGGTCGTATCACGGTGTGCTACTTCCAAAATCCGCTGAATCCCCTGCATGACCTCCGTCGGACTTGCGGCCGAGCTGCCAAAAATATAACAAGCACCCAGGCCCACTTTCGTGGAATCATTCTGTGGATTCAGTTCTAAAGCCTTTTCAAACAACTCTTTAGCATTGGTGGCCATCCAGCTTTTGATCGCTGGGTTGTCTTGCCCCCTCAGCTCCCCAAGAAATATTTGGGCTGCAAATGTCAGACTTTTTTCCGAATTTTCCAATTTAGCCGCTTCCGCCGTATAATAGGCAAAAGGCAGAAATCCATTCTTCACCGAATCCCGCCAGAAAGCAGCCAGCTGCCGGCTGGCACTTAGCTGCTGCGCTTTTACATCCCCTCTTACTACAGCATGCTGCAGACGGGTGACATATTCTGATTGTGTAGGTGTAAGCTTTGATTGTGAGGATTGTAGAATATCCTCTGTACTGATCGGTTTTGAAATAGCAGCCCCTTGAGATGCTCCTTCGGAGACCTCGGGCTTCTTTTGCGGAGGAACTGTTTGTCCAAAAAAATACAGAGCGAGTAATAAGAGCACCCCAGTGCCGGCTACAATAATTTGCTGTCTCTTCATGCTGTTCGCTTAGAGCGCAAATTTACATCTCTTCATCCGGGTTTGGCTGGTCTTCTTTCACCGACTGCAATTTTTTTACTTCTGCTACAAACTCTTTTGCAGGCTTGAATGCAGGAATGAAGTGCTCAGGGATATGAACTGCCACATTCTTCTTTATATTGCGTCCGATCTTGGCGGCGCGCTTCTTGGTAATGAAACTTCCAAATCCCCGGATGTAAATATTTTCTCCCTGGGAAAGGGTTTCCTTAACTTCTTTGAACATGGTTTCCAACGTCACCAGGACGTCCACCTTAGGTATACCTGTTTTTTCCGATATCTGGTTAACTAGGTCTGCCTTTCTCATGGGGATTAAGTTTTATAAGTTTCTGATTTTAAATATATAACAAAATTTTTAATTCACAACATCTTCTCTAAAATCCTTTTTCAATGTCAAAATAATAGATTTGGTTTATTTGTGCAAGGATTCTCTAAAATATTGATTGTGAATTTTAAGGGAGGCTAATTTAAGAAGAATGACGGTAAAAAAAGAAGATTTTACAGAACTATTGCTAAAATGGCATAAAAATGAGAATTCCCGG
>DASZRP010000097.1:0-13851 GCA_035548895.1 Puia sp.
AGGATTTCAGAACCCGGCGGTTATTACAAAGTTTGTTAACTCCTATCAGTATGCAACAATGAAGAACATTGCTGCAACCAATTCTGGCGCCCCCTCATTGCCTTATTCCGACTACGATTTGCAGAAATACAAGGACGGAACAGACCCTGACGGGCATCCTGATTTTCAGCCCATCGAAGACATGATGGAAAGAAACGCCATCATGAGCGGGAATGATTTGTCGTTAAGGGGAGGTACCGAAACGGTAAAATATGCGATGGGACTGGGTTATTTTACTCAGGATGGTATGTTTCCGGGAATGAAGTACAGGCGTTATAATCTGTCCGGCAACGTACAGGCGCAGGCTACCAAAACCACACTCGTTAGCTTATCGCTCAACGGAAGGGTGGAGCAGCGAAATTTGTCGGGGGCGGGATATAATTACCAGAGCATCTTCGAGAACCTGATTAATACCACCCCTGTTTCCACGCCGAAGATTTACAGCAATGGATACCATCCGTATCTGTACGCTTCTTTTTACGATGATCCGAGCTATGCGGATATAACCGGAGATGTACTGCTCACCCAGTTTTCCATTGATCAGAAATTACCGCTAAAAGGGTTGAGCGTAAAATTCGTAGGGGCTTATGACTATAACCCATTCGATCCGTTCAACACGACGAATACCGGTATTTCCAGTTTAACCAGAAGCTGGTCTGCGCCCTTTTCTTATTATTCTGTAGATACCTCACAGCATCCTTATGCTTATGATCAGTATGTGCCGACCACTTTGCCTTCTTTTAACGAGGAATATCATCAGACGCAGGCGTTCACTTATCAGGGTTATCTGAATTACGCCGGAAATTTCGGAAGAAGTGCCGTTACCGGCCTGGTTGTATTTGAATCGAGGAATACAAAATCTTTATGGTTCAATGCAAGCAAATCGAACTACAGTATTCCCACGCCCGAATTATTTGCCGGCGATAATGGCAATATCGGCGCCAATGGGAATTCGCAGGCGACCAAGCAACGGTCTTTGGTATATCGGGCTACTTATAGCTACGACGACAAATATTTCTTTGAAGCGGCAGGCCGGTATGACGGACATTATTACTTTGCTCCCGGTCATCGCTTTGGATTTTTCCCCGCATTCTCCGCCGCCTGGAGAATTTCGCAGGAAAGATTTATGCAAAATATAAGCTGGCTTAATGAGCTCAAAATCAGGGCATCTTATGGAGAGTCCGGGAATCTGGCCGGTCAACCATTCCAATACCAATCGGGTTACAACCAGATACCTACGTCGGCCGTTTTAAATGGCGCTTTAACACAGGGACTCCAGGAGGCTCAGGTACCAAACCCCAATATTACCTGGGAAAGGGCTAAAAAAACAGACATAGGCTTCGAGGCAAGATTGCTCAACATGTTCACGATAGAGGCGGATTATTTTTATGAGAACAGGGACAATATGCTGATTACGCCCAATGTAACCCTGCCGGCCGAGTACGGCATCGGGCTTTCGCAGGTAAATGCGGGTTCAATGGTAAACCGGGGTTTTGAATTCTCCGCCTCGTTTAATTATAATATATCGAAAGACTGGCATATTGGTTTCGCCGGTAACTTAACCTATGCAAAAAATAAATTACTGCAGGTATATGAAAACCCGGCCACCTATAATATTCCCGGGCTGCGTCAAACAGGAAGACCGCTCGGTACCGAGTTTGGTTATAAAGCAATCGGCTACTTTACACCGGATGATTTTGATGGCAGCGGAAATCTCAAACCGGGTATTGCGTCACAAACCTGGTCTCCATTGGCGCCGGGAGAAATCCGGTATGCAGATCTCAGCGGCCCGAATGGCAAACCCGATGGCGTAATAGACCAGTACGACCAGGAGCCCATCGGCCATCCCGGCTATCCCGCGATGATATATGGCTTTACACCCAGTGTTGCATACAAAGGGTTTGAACTTTCATTGCTGTTCCAGGGCGCCGCCATCAGAAGCGTGCAATTATCGAGCAGCGCCGTCCTCGCATTCGACAACAACAAAAGTGCCCCGGTCACGACGCTTGATTACTGGACGCCTGATCATACCAACGCAAGCTATCCCAGACTTACCACAACGCCGAGCCTGAACACCACCCAGACGTCCAGTTTCTGGGAGCAGAGTGCGGCTTACCTGCGGTTACGCACCGGAATGCTGAGCTACACCATCCCGGCAGCTATATCAAAAAGGATGGGCATGAGCGCACTCAGATTTTATGTATCGGGACAAAACATATTGACCTGGACGCCGCTGAAGAACTTTGACCCGGAAGTGGCTACCAATAACATTACCGGAAACACCACCAGAGGCTGGTATTTCCCGACCCAGAAAGCAATCACTTTCGGATTGAATATTCAGTTTTAGCATAAGAAAACCTGATGGAAACAATATATTATGCAGTTAAAAAAAGATTACAAATGATACCAAACATATTTAACATTTTCTCACGAAATATAAACGTGGAAAATAACAACCTTACCAGTAAAAGAAACACCGGTCTGTCTTTGACTACAGTTCTTTTACTGACAATTATCGCGGCTATCTCCGGCTGTAAAAAAGATGGCTTTCTGGATGTGCAGAATACAACCAATGTATCGGAACAAACAGTCTATTCATCCACTTCGGCGGCCGATCTGGTATTGAATGATATCTATAATCAATTGCCGGATTTTTACGGGTATTATTTTGAGCCGTTCGACGCCTGGTCAGACAATTTAATGACAGGCTTTAACTGGAACGTAAGCAGCGGCATCGCCAGAACAAAGGCAAACATCAACTCGAGCTCTTCGTTAAACTACACGTGGTCGCCTGGAACGATGTGGATTGATTGGGCAACCTTGTATGTCAATATCCGGAAATGCAATGTATTCATTCAGGGCCTGCAGGCTTCCAGCCTGCCGCAGGAATATAAAGACCAGCGGCTGGGGGAAGCCAAAGTCATGCGTGCATTTTTTTATCATGATTTATGGATGCTGTATGGAGGTGTGCCGATCATCACCAAGCCGGATAACTACAATACCATGGGCGATAGCGTATTCCATCCAAGGGCAAGCTTTGATTCCACCTTCCAGTTTATAGATAATGATCTGGCCGAAGCAGCGTCCTTGCTTCCCCAAAACAACGGAAACGATGGCAACGGTCACGCCAATCGGGGCACGGCCCTGACTTTGAAAGGGTGGGTAGAATTGTTCTATGCCAGCCCCCTGAATAATCCGCAGAACGATCTGAACAGATGGAAAGCTGCTGCTGCTACCAACGCGCAGGTAATGCAGCTGGGCTATTCGCTGTATCCCAAGTATGATGAATTGTTCCTCAGCACGGGAAATGGTAATAACGAAGGAATTTTATATAAGCAATATTTATCCCTGAAACAGGGTAGTACTTTAGTAGACTATCAGGGACCCAATTATGTGGGAACAAATTGGATAAGCTGGGGCGGTTCTACGCCTACCCAGGAACTCGTTGATGATTATTCAATGGCCAACGGGAAGGCCATTACGGATCCCGGTTCGGGATACGATCCCCAAAATCCTTATGCAAACAGGGAGCCAAGGTTCAGCCAGTCTGTTTTATACAATGGCAATTCGTTTAACGGAACCGTATTTTTAAGCGCGGTAGGCTCGGGCCTCAATGAAATCGACCTCGCAGATGCTTCCGACAATACGAACACCGGCTATTGCACCAAAAAAAGAATGGATACCACGGTAAATATTTTCCAATGGGGCGCCAGTTCACAGAATTATTATTTCTTCCGTTATGCCGAAGTATTGCTTAACTACGCTGAAGCGCAAAATGAGGCCGTTGGCCCCGATGCCTCGGTATATGCCGCGATGGATCAGATAAGGACAAGAGCCGGCATACCTACTTTCTCCGATGTTTATCCGGGCGCGTCTCAATCAGAAATGCGGGATCTGATCCGCCGGGAAAGACGCATAGAACTGGCTTTTGAAAATAAGCGCTATCTCGATTTAATACGGTGGAAAATTGCGGAAGTAAACCTGAACCATGTCATGCACGGAATGAAAATCACACCCAAATCAGGTGGTGGATATACTTATGAAGTTATCCCGGCCATTCCTTCAGGTGCACCGCAGTGGTCGTTCGACGCGTCGAAGAATTATCTTTTACCTATTCCATTCGGCGTGCTTGGCCAGAACAGCAAATTGACACAAAACCCAGGCTATAATTAACGAACAATAATGAACCGTTAAGGAGGGAAGATCATTAAGAATAAAACCTTAATTATCCTTGACTCCTTAATGGTTCATTACAATAAACCATCGGTTGCTGATTTATAGGAACCGTATTGCCGGAACATGAGCCAAAATATTTACCATGCTATATAAGCCAGTGCCAGGAAGGTTCATATTAAGGATTTTCAGTGCGTCTATTTTGTATTTGGGCAATTGTTCCGGAACGATCGCTCAACCCAATCATGATACGTCGAAGTGGCAACTGATATGGAGCGACGAGTTTAATAGAACAGGCAGACCGGATCCCGCCAACTGGACTTATGAAACCGGTCTGGTCAGAAATGAAGAAGATCAGTGGTATCAGCCTGAAAACGCCGAATGTAAAAACGGCCGCCTGATCATCACCGCTAAAAAGGCGGATAAACCCAATCCGGATTATGCCCAAAACACTAACGACTGGAGAAAAAGCAGGAAAAGGATCAGCTACACCTCTTCATGCCTGATTACAAAGGGTCTTCACCAATGGCTGTACGGACGGTTTGAGATGAAAGCGAAGATTGATATAGAGGAAGGGCTCTGGCCCGCATGGTGGATGTTGGGCATGACGCATCCCTGGCCCGCCAATGGCGAGATCGACATCATGGAATATTACAGAGGGAAGATATTGGCAAATATCGCCTGCGACAACGGCGATAGTAAGGCAAAATGGTACAGCTATACAAAAGCGGTGAATTCCGACTGGGCCTCCCGTTTCCATACCTGGAGAATGGATTGGGATTCTTTGAAGATAGCCATTTACGTGGACGACGAACTTTTAAACGAAACGCCGCTGGATTCATTGGTTAATCGCGACGGGACCGGCTTCAACCCGTTCAAACAACCTGCTTATATGTTGCTGAACCTGGCAATCGGCGGAACGAGCGGTGGTGATCCGTCCGGAACGAAGTTTCCCAAAAAGTTTGAGATCGATTATATAAGAGTATATCAAAAAATTAAAAAGAGTGAATAATGCTAAAATGTAGACTATCCAGGATCTGGATTGCGATCTGTTTTGCCGCTTCGGTGTTCGCAGTTTCAATCTGCTTTGCACAAAAAACGTCATTAAAATATCATCTCGTATGGTCCGACGAATTTAGTTACCGCGGTCTGCCTGATAGCGCCAAATGGAATTATGAGACCGGAGGATCCGGCTGGGGCAATAACGAACTGCAGAACTATACAGCCTACGATACAGGCACCGCAAAAGTATTTGATGGATGTCTGCATTTGTCTGCACAGCAGAAATCGGTCAACGGTAAGCCATATTACACTTCTGCCCGCCTAACCACAAAGACCAAAGGTGATTGGACATACGGTAAAATTGAAGTCAGGGCAAAACTGCCCGAAGGGCGTGGCCTGTGGCCTGCCATCTGGATGATGCCGACTGGTGATGCTTACGGCGATTGGCCGGCCAGCGGGGAGATTGACATCATGGAACACGTGGGTTATAATAAAGACAGCGTTTTCGGCAGCCTGCATAGCAAAACGTATAATCATCATATCGGCACCCAAAAAACAAAAGGCATTTTTATTAAACATCCCTACGATGCATTTCATGTCTACGGCCTGGAATGGACGCCAGACCAAATTCATTTCCTGGTAGACGGAAAGGTGTTTTACCAGGTGGCTAACGAACATAAGACCTTTTCCGAATGGCCATTTGACAAGCCATTTCATTTATTGCTAAACCTTGCTGTCGGCGGCAATTGGGGAGGGAAATATGGCGTTGATGACGCTGTGTTTCCGGCAACGATGCTTGTCGATTATGTGCGCGTATATCAGGGGAGCAGCAAATGATTACTACCGTTGATCGTTCAGAAAAGTTTACCAGTCTTTTATTTTGAACTGATGAATACAGTCGCCCTTTGACGCGTCTCCATAAACGGAATAAAGTCTTTTCCCGGAAGGCTTGGCGTTCATGTAAGTGCCGCCGGCCGAATTGCAGAAAAGAGATTTACTGCAGTGATCCGCATGATCCACATTAATAAATACTTTTCCATCCTTCCCCAAAGGCGCTGCCCAGACATACTGATCTTCATAACACATAATACAGTGCATGTCGCCGCTGCTCTGCCCACCAGGACCGGCGATCATCCCCAATAATCCGTCTTTCTCAATAGCCGCGATGGACTCGGGCGCAGCCATGCTCATATCCGATGCATAAAATTTATAAGTATTGTCGATTGAACCCTTGCCGGGAGGATCGACTGTATTCAGACCTCCATGATGCCATACCCCGCAGCCATGCGCCATTTCATGGGCAATCGTCACAGCCAGATCATCGTCCTTAAATGGATAGGCCAGATTGATCCCCACATAGGAGCAATCCGCGGGCGAAGAAGGCGGGTCATCTCCTCCGTCCCGTCTTGGAGTTAAGCCCTGCGTATTGCTATTCGACGTTTGGTAGTTTTTTAACAGGAGCCCATGTTGCTTCCCTCCCTTGGCATAGATGCTATTGCCGTTCACCACCAGGTCGTATTTATCGATCTCCTGGTCTGTCAGCTCGACAACGCTGATGCCGGAGGCTTTTTTGAATAAGTCGATCCCGGCTTCCGCCTGGTCTCCGATCTGGTTGAGCACAAACAATTCTTTCTTATCAGGATCAAGACGCAGATGCTGGCCTTTCACGATCAGGCCGCGATATTCTTCATAGAGCGCCAGGCCGTCTCCATCATTATCATTTACTACGTCCGAGCCCAGTTTCTGCTTCTCACCATCCCAGAAAGGAGAATAGTTTTTATCGTAAATATTTTTTTCGATCTCCCATTCGTCGGCGATTTGATTATTGTTGTCATCCTTAGGCAGCGGAATAACAAGTTTTTTATCATCCTTGAAATGAGCCGGGATCTGCATGCCATTATCCAGGGTAACCGTTGCTGTCAGCTTCCCAAAACTTCCATAGTCATAGCTCGTGATAATTCCGATACAACTTTGTCCGTGATAATCGGTACTCTTTAACTCCTCCTGATCATAAACGGTGTTGGAAGCGTTTTTGAGCGTTTCGTCAAAACGCAGGTCTTTCTTGCCGTTGTCTGCCGCGTTCATGGGGTAGTTAAGGCAATAACCCGGCTCTATCGAAACATCAGACAGCTTATAGTCAACGTCATAGTTAATACCCGTCACTCGCTGATCGGGCTTCTTTCTATCGACCAGGTACACGTCGAAAGCAATCGAATTGCCTTTGTCGAGCGTATTATCAGGCTGATTTTTAACAGGCGGTGGCGGGCCTTCCGGCACCCACTTGGCATAGTCGGTGGCATAGTTGGAAGTGAGCGGAACTTTGGCGATCTCTATAATGGCATCGTATTGTGGCGGATCCTGGTTGGTGATCAGGATATGAATACTGGTGGTATAGGTAATCCTGGAAACCCCTTTCCATCCGCTCGGCACATCGTCCACGGTTTTGCTTTCCGCGTAGTTTATATCATAACCATATTTTGTTAGCCCGATGGAAGCGAAGCCCCCATTGACGGGCGAAGCATTTAGTGCCTCCTGTATTTTAGCGTCCTGGCTGACGGCATAGTTCCGGCTTGCCATCTGGCCACAGACAGCAAACATCAAATCGAACATTGCTTTGGCGGCGGGTGCGCCGTCAATTGTCTGGGATCCGTTCTTGCTGCGGTGTGTGATCTTTCCACTGGCATTCACGTTGGTGGTCAGCGGGTTGATCGCAAAATTTCCCTGTTTGAGTTTTTTGTCATAGGCAAAGCTCAGTTCCAGCTCTTTGAGATCTGCATTTCCATTTACAGCACTCTCCGTGTAGGTATAGTCTCCGCAGGAACCGTCCGTCTCATTTCCGGTTGAGCTGATGGTATAGCTGCCCGTGAGCGGCTTCACAAAAGATTTGTATTCATTGTCCACATTCCGGTAGCTATTTACTGTAAAGTCATCTTCGAAAATCCAGCCCAGGTTATGATCGGACGAGAAATCAGCCGTGAGGGTTAAAGTATAGGAACCTTTTTTAGTCGTCTCGCATTTTTGGTTAGTGACGCTGATTAAGTCCGTGGTCCCTCTAACCGTCCGGCTCAGCGAAACCATTACTTTCCATGAGTTATCATAGCCGGCAGGGAGTTCCGGCCTGGCTGGAGTTTTCTGGGGAGGGGAACTGTTTTTAACGGCCTTGGCGCTATTCAGCATTTTTTGAATGTCGCTTTGAGCAAAACCAGGCCTGGCTGCAAAGAGAACCGGGACTATCAAAAGCCCGAAGAATTTCATTTTCATATTTACCGGGATAGATATAGTTATTTGGCAGAACAGGAAACGTCAAATACTTTATTATCGCTGTTCAGTTTGTTGACAAAGGCATCGCTCCCGTCTTTTCTAATATCTTCCAGGCATTTGGCAAGCATTAGAAAAGCGTTGCCGAAAGCGGATGACTGTGAACTGAAAAGCATATTTTTCAATTGAGGAGATTGCAAAGCGTCACCGTGCCGGTATTTTGTTACGGTGTTGTCAACCGTTGTTGCCATGGCCTGCATTTTTGGAAAATAAGCCTTGAACAGCGCGATTTTCTGATTGTCGTATTTGTCTCTGATCGCAAGGACCTGCTTCCAGTATTTTCCCTCGATCTGATTGGCACAATCGCAGGATGGCATGCCGACGACATCCGACGGGCACTTGGTTTTATCGTCCCTGGAAAGTGCATTGATTTCCTTTTCAGCAGCGTCATTAATTTCAAGGGTTTTCTGACGGAGTTCGTCATTCAACACCCGCATCTGGTTGATGGCGATATCCTGCGTTTGAAAAACTGCCCTGGAAGCCTCGGCATTTTCCGGCGAATAGCCGCCTTTGCTGGTACCCGCGCTTTTCATTTTTTCCTGCGCCACCTGTTCCGCCCAGGCTCTTTGCTGCTCGGGAGTCATACTCTGCAGGGTCGCCGCCAGTTCCTTGGCGTCACTGATATCCTGCGACGACATCGAAGGAGCGTGAACCGATGAACCGGCTACGGAGGCAGCGCTGAATTCGGCCATTTTGCGGTTGAGCATCGTATCGAGCTGGACAATATCGGACCCGTAGTTAGCGATTACCGTTTGCTGGTGTTCGTTTTTCGTCGTATTGCATTTTTTGTAAGAATCGCCTGCACCTTCCGGGGCCTGCATTTGACTCATCAAACTGGCGATATTAATATCAAGGCATTTTTGTGCAGGCAATGAAGCGATGGCCAGGCAGGAGAAGAAAAACAGCGTTAGCTTTTTCATGAGGTCCCTTATTTGGTTAACGGGGTATTTGCCCTAAAGGGACTAAAAAAAACGCTGAATTACAATCGGATGAATATATGATTTTACTCAGAAAAAACGGCCTCCTGTGTTCATCACCAGCCTATAACAGGCTAATGAAAGAGGTGTATTTCATTTTCACAACTAAAAAACTATGGGTTAAAATTTATATGAAACACTCGCAACGATCTGCCTCAGCATCTGCGGATTGTAGGTCGTATATCCCTGCCAGTATTGCTTGTTGGCCAGATTGTCCATTTTCAACGCAACACTGTATTTCTTCGCATCGTAGCCGACAGCAACATTCAGCACGGTATAAGCAGGCAGATAAAATACGCCCGCAGTCGGGGAATTCTGGATATCGTTTTTCCCCGCATAGTTTCCGCCAAAACCGATGTGGAATCCCTTTAGCGCCTGCTGGAACTGGTAATTCAACCACCAGTTCGCCAGCCAGGGAGCGCCTGAGTAGCGGAACCCGGCGATATCATCACTCGTATTCTCATAACTGAAATCATTATACGAAAGGCCGCCCATGACCGTGAATCCCGGAAGCGGGTTGCTCAGGATCTCCAGTTCCACCCCGCGGCTCAACTGCGTGCCGTTCTGTATTTGCGCCGCCGCCGGATTGTTAGGGTCCGTGCGCAGCACATCGTCCACTTTAATATGATAATAGCTTAAGGTAGCGGTCAGCTTATTCCGGATCAGGTTGGTCTTTACGCCCACTTCCCATTGATTGGCATGTTCAGGCTTCGCGAACCTGGAAACCAGGCTATCGGTCTTCGAATCGTAGGCAATATAGGAGCCCTGGTTCGTAAAACTGTTCTGATAGTTGGCGAAGAGGGAAACCTGGTTCTTCACCGGCTGATAGACCAACCCGAATTTCGGCGAAAGGGTAGTTTGATCATAAGTAGCCAGACTGGTCTTGTCGTGATTGTTATAATGGTCCAGCCTCAGGGCCGCGATCAGTTCCAGGTTGTTCGTCAGGTTCAACACATCGGAAGCGAAGGCGCTGTAAATATTGGTATTGCTCACGATGGGGTAGTGCTGAACCTCGCTGTCGCTGGCCGTATCATAGTAATGATCGATGGCAGCCGAGTTGAACGTCGAATAATCGAAGCCGCTCACATTCGTCGGCACCACATCGATGAAGTTGTACTGACTATAAAACTGCTGGTCGGAACTGATATTGGTATAGTCGAGCCCGAATACAGCCCGGTTTCTCAGACTGCCGATCCTGAATTCGCCATTGAAGTATTGCTGAGCCTCGAAAATATTGTTCCGCGAATTGCGGGTTGACTGGTCGGCACGTGCGATATAATGCGAAGGCGTGCCGACATCGTTCATGTCACCCGTCACATAGTAGTTCGGTATCTGGAAGAAATAGGGGTTATGCCCGTTGGAATAACTCCGGCTATAGGAAATATTGGTAAATGAGGTGAATTTGCTGGATATCTTATACGTGCCGGTAGCATAATAATTCGCGCTGCGGGAAGTCATCCGGATATCGTCTCCCATATAGGCGTTCTTGTAGTCCAGTCCCGACTGAGCCGGATTATCGAATCCAAGGTCCGCAGCAGAAAAATAAAGGAATACGAACTGACTCGGGGCTGTTTTAGCATAGGTCAGTTCTGCATCCAGCGAAATGGCCAGTCTGTCGTTGGGCCTGATTAGCAGGCTGGGCGCTGCAAAGAAATGATTGCCGGTTCCGACATCTTTCTGAAAGTTTCCCTGGGTATTGTACGCCCCGTTGAACCGAAACATGACCTTTTTAGCTTTGTCGATGGGGGTATTAATATCGGCGCTTGTCCGGAAGAAATTGTAGCTGCCACCGGAGACATTCACTTCACCACCAAAATGATCATAGGGTTTCTTGGTGACCCGGTTCATCAGTCCGCCGTAAGACGTCAGTGCGCTGCCATATAAAGTAGCCGATGGGCCTTTCAGTATTTCCACCTTTTCAATATTGGCGGCATCGGTTGTCGTGGTGATCATGCTGGCCATGCCGTTGCGCATCGTAGCCTGCACGGGGAAGCCGCGCAAATCGAAATAAGCGCCGCCATCTCCTGCACGCCCCGTGGCGTCCCACATTTTCTGCACGCCAGGCACATTGCGCAGGGCATCGTCGACCGAGAACAGCACCTGGTCTTTGATCAGGTCCTTCGTCACCGTGCTGTACGATTGGGCATTCTCCAGGTAGCTCAGCGGCATCTTGCTTGCATAGTCGCTGCGCGTGCTTTTAAATTTACTGTTCGAGGTAACGATCACTTCCTGCAATTGCTTTTCAGATAATTTCAGGTTGAGGTTGACGCTAATGGTCTCATTATTTTGAATGGTGACCGCCTGGGTTAAGGTCTCGTAGCCAACCAACGAAACTTCGATATGGTAATTGCCGGCGGGAATATTGTGCAGCACAAATTTGCCGTCGTCATCGGCCACGACTGATTTCTTCAGTTCCGGCAGAAAAACGGTTACGGCAGAAGCAGGCTTATGATCGCTGGTAGTGACAACACCACGGATAGAACCATTGTTCTCGGGCGCCGGCTCAATCCTGACGGAATCTTCGATGGTAACGGCGCTCCCGGTAAAACCATTGTTTTCCTGGGCCGATGCAACTGTAACGAAAACAAAAAATAGGGTAAATAACAGGATCTTCTTCTTTCTCATGTTACGCTGAGCTTATGCTTGGGTTTATGAATGATAATGCTTGAAAAAGTAATCAGATGACCAGCAGAAATCGTTGGCGCAAAAGTATTAACGACCGAAAAGTTTGCTGAACGCAATCGGGAAAAGATATTGCGAGATAGGGAAAGTAAAATAGTGAGCGAGATGAGACTTTTCAGCGGGATGCCAAGAATTACCGTCGGTTTGGCATAATTTTATAAGCGCATAGGTATTGCTCTTTCTCATCTAAAAACGATTGCCATGAATTCTACACTCTATCGTCTCGGGGTCGTGGTCTATGCCCTGGTTATCGGTTTCTTCGGTATCAACCATTTTCTCAATGGTACCGGCTTTCAGAAAACTGTTCCCTCCATCATCCCCTGGGGAATATTCTGGGTCTACTTAACGGGCGCCGCACTGATCCTGGCGGCCATCGCCTTTCTGATCAATAAACAGACCCGGGCAGCCGCAATCTTCCTTGCCCTTTACCTGATCATCGTGGTGCTGTCGGTGCACCTGCCGGCCCTGATGCGAACGGAAGGATCGCCCGTCGTCAGCATCGCGCTGACCAACCTCGTGAAAGACACAGGACTTGCCGCTGCGGCCCTCATGATCGCAGGAAGGGGTTCACACTAACTGATTCTCACGCCGGAGCTCATTCCGAGCGCAGGCTCCTGACCGGATTGGCCAACGCCGCTTTCACACTCTGGAAGCTGACGGTCAGCAGCGTAATGGCCAGTGCAGCTCCGCCCGACGCTACGAAGATCCAGGCCGAAATAGGCGTGCGATAGTCATAGTGCTGCAGCCAGCTATGCATCAGATACCAGGCCAGGGGCATGGCAATCGTCAGTGAAATGAGTACAAGCCTCACGAATTCGCCCGAGAGCAACCGCCAGAGCTGTAATACGGAAGCGCCCAACACTTTTCTAACCCCGATCTCTTTTGTCCGCTGCTCAGCCACGAAGGAAGCGAGACCGAATAAACCCAGGCAGGAAATAAAAATCGCCAGAACGGCAAAGAAAGTCGCCAGGCTTCCGATGCGCTCTTCGGCATCGAATTTTCTCGCATAGTCATCGTCGGGGAAGCTATAAATGAAGGGGCTCGAAGGATTATATTTTTTGAATACCGGCTCCAGAGCGGCAACCGCACGATGCATATTCAACCCAGGCTTTATACGGATGATCATGCAATAGAAATATGGATCGCGAATAAATAGTGCAGGCTCGATCTGTTCGTAGGGAGAGTTGGTGAGCATGTCTTTTACCACACCGACCACCACACGGTCACGGCCAAAGAATTTCATGGTTTCACCCACAACATTTTTTATTCCAATTATTTTTACCGCCGCTTCATTCAGGATCATCGCACTGGAGTCCGTGCCGTAGGCATCAGAAAAATCGCGACCAGCCACCAGTTTCCAGCCGACGGTTTTTCCGTAATCGGCGCTGACATTCACATTCCGGAAAAATATCGCATCCTGGTCCGGCTTTTTGCCCCGCCAGTCCAACTGATTGTTATTGTTGAACCCCGTAACCTGCTGCGACGACTCCGCAATATGGCTCACCACGCCGGTCTTCAGCACGTCATCGCTGACCGCACTTAGATGCTGACCCAATTCATCGGTGTTGATCGGAACGGAGATCAAACCGCCGCGATCATAACCCGTCGGCCGGTCTTTGGCATACTGTATTTGGCGGTAAACGACAACCGTACCAATGAT
>DASZRP010000098.1:0-17331 GCA_035548895.1 Puia sp.
CATGAAAGTGACCGCCGTTGTCCGGAATAAACAAACCAGTTCAATCGAATATGCCGATCAGATTTTCTCTTCCGATCAATTGAGAACTGCGGTTGCAAGCGCCGATCACATATTTTTATGTATACCGGGAGGAGCTGGTAATGACCGGGTCTTTGACGAATCTGTCCTTTCGGCATTAAAGCCCTCCGCGTTCCTTTATAATATTTCCAGAGGAACAACGGTGGACGAAGAAGCTTTATACGATTATCTTGTAAAGGGGAAAATAGCCGGGGCTGGATTAGATGTGACGCACACGGAACCCCTGCCGCCGGAAAGCAAATTGTGGAACCTGGGAGACCAGGTGCTGATAACCGGTCACAGCGCAGGCTTATCTGAGAAACACACCGACAGGTTCTGCAGCCTCGCAATTAAAAACCTCACCCGATTCGACCGAGGTCTTCCCCTGGAAAACAGGGTTATCTGAACGGGATGTTTTTTGAAAAAAAACTATTATGAAAATAACAGGGATCACCACACGCATCGTCAGGCAATCGTCGGAACGATGGTATGCACCAAATCCGATTCCCGCCGGATACTTCCCTTACTTCGATTTTCCGTTCACCACCTTGCATACAGATGAAGGAGTGGAAGGCTATACTATGGACTACGGTCCTTTGGGTCAGGGCCGAGGTTCTGCTTATGCAGTGCATGATATTTACTATTACGATTTAGTCGGTAAGGACCCCCTGAACCATGAAGCCATCTGGCAACAATTCAGGATCAAACAACGTCATTTATACAATTTCAGGGAAGCGATTTGGGGGAACCTGGATGTGGCGCTTTGGGATATCAAGGGAAAGGTCGCCAATATGCCTATTGCAGTATTGCTGGGCAAATACCGGGACAAGGTACCGGCCTATTCGAGTTGCCCTCCTCAAACAGTAAATACAGTCGAAGACGTCGCGCGGGAAGTCGCCATAAAAAAAGCAAAAGGATTCCGCGGCGTGAAATTGCAATTGTCCGGCGGGTCAGCGATCGACATCCCCAAACTGAAAATGGCCCGCGAAACAGCCGGCGATGATTTTCCGCTCATGCTCGACTCATCGGCCGTACTGAGTTTCGAAGACGCTTTAAAAATTGGCTATGCGCTGGATGAATTGAAATATGAATGGTTTGAAGAACCCTTTCCCGATGCACATATCGTTCAACTGAAAAAATTATCGCAGGCTATCCGTACGCCGGTACTGGCTGCCGAAACCGTTGGTCTGTTTGAATTGCCGCATTACATGACGGAAGGGGCTATTGATATAATCCGGGGCGACGTGCATCATAAGAGTGGAATTACCGGAGTAATGAAAGCCCTCGGCATGTGCGAGATGATGGGATATGAATTTGAAATTCACACCGCCGCGGCTCCGCTGCTGGACGTCGCCAACCTGCATGTCGGCTGCGCCACCAGGCTTACCCGGTTCCTCGAATCACATCATCCGATGTTCCGTTTCGGGTTAAAGAACGATCCGCTTGAAATTAAAGCGGATGGCTGTCAGCACTGTCCTACCGGACCAGGCCTCGGCGTGGAAATCGATTGGGACTGGATCGACGATCATACGGTTGAAATAATTGAAGGGAGCAGTAGTCATTAGCCTCTTATCGGTTCAACAATTGCAGACCATAAATCCTTTTTATGAATAAATTCAGATTGACCGGCGTTTCTGTCTTAATTCTTTTTTCTCTTTGCTGTTCCGGCAAGGTCCGGCTTCCCTCGATCATCAATGACAATATGGTCTTGCAACAGCAGTCGACCGTTGCCCTCTGGGGCAAGGCGAATAAGAATACAGTGGTTTCAGTAGCTACTTCCTGGAACAATAAGCTGTATAAAACCAGGTCTCTTTCAGACAGCTCCTGGAAAATAGAAATAGAAACACCAGTCGCCGGCGGCCCATATACCATCACCATTTCGGACGGTGAAAAAATACAGCTTTCCAATGTCCTGATCGGTGAAGTCTGGATCTGCTCGGGCCAGTCGAATATGGAAATTACCATGCTCGGCTACGAGAATCAACCGGTGCTGAATTCCAACGATCTCCTGACGCAGGCGGATAATTCGCAGCTTCGGCTCTTTAATGTAAAAAGAGCGGTTTCTAATACACCGCTAAATGATTGCGAAGGCAACTGGCAAATTTCTTCTCCGGAATCTGCAGCCAACTTCAGTGCGATCGGATTTCAGTTTGCCCAGGCATTGCAAAAGATCTTAAAAGTGCCTGTTGGCATTATTGAGTCGACCTGGGGTGGCACTCCTATTGAAGCATGGATGGACAAAAAGAGCCTGACTTCTTTCACAGGTGTACGGGTACCTGTGGAGAACGATACGTTAAGACCCGATCGACTCCATGCCACCTGCCTTTTTAACGGGATGATATCTCCCATTGCCGGTTTTGGCATCAGGGGCTTCCTTTGGTACCAGGGTGAGACCAATGTTCCCCATCCTGCTGTTTACGTTAACCTCATGAAATCAATGGTCGGAGAATGGCGCGCATTATGGAAAAAAGACAGCCTTCCTTTCTACTATGTTCAGATCGCACCCTGGGTATATCGCTCCGGCCGGGACTCCGTTCCCTTGCTGAGGGAAAGTCAGCAAAAAGCACAGGATGAAATTCCGAACTCGGGCATGGTGGTCAGCATCGACAAGGGTAGTCAGTTTACCATTCATCCATCGGATAAAACAACCATTGCCAACCGCCTGCTCTATTGGGCGCTGAGTCAAACCTACGGGAAAAAAGGAATCGCCTGTCAAAGCCCGCGTTATAAAAATATGACCATAAAAGGCGATTCAGTATTCATTACATTTAGCGACGCACCACATGGATTTACCTCCAACGATCAGGATATAAACGGTTTTGAAATCGCCGGAACCGATCGGATCTTTCATCCGGCGAAGGCCAAAATTTATAGAAAATCCATACTACTGATCAATGACAACCCGAGTGGTCCCGCTGCCGTACGATATGCTTTCAGGGACTGGGTCGTCGGAAATTTGTATAATACGGAAGGCTTGCCCGTAGCGCCTTTCCGCACAGACAACTGGTGACGCAACGACGGCTCGCACCAGGATATTTTTCGAACACAGTAAATCTTTTTCAGATAGTGAGGAAAGAGCACAAAAACGATAAATGGATACTGGTCGCACTGCTTTGGATGGTCGGCCTGCTGAATTACCTCGACCGGCAGATGCTGTCTACCATGCGGCCTTCAATGCAGATAGACATACAGCAGCTCCAATCGGCAGCTAATTTCGGTTATCTCATGGGGGTCTTTTTATGGGTCTATGGTTTTATGAGCCCCATATCCGGAATTATTGCCGATAAATTAAACAGGAAATGGTTGATCGTGGCCAGTCTCTTTGTGTGGTCATCAGTCACCTATGGTATGGGCCTGGCAACTACTTTTAACCAGTTGTACTGGCTCCGGGCGATCATGGGCGTTAGCGAAGCACTATATATTCCGGCAGGATTATCGCTGATCGCTGATTTCCACCAGGGAAAAACCCGTTCGCTTGCGATCGGCATTAATATTACGGGGATCTATCTGGGACAGGCACTCGGTGGTTTCGGGGCCACCATTGCAGCGGCCTATTCCTGGCAAACAACCTTTCACGCTTTTGGATTAACCGGCATCATCTACTCGTTAATCCTGATCGCCTTTCTAAAAGAAAAGAAACATAGCCCGTCGGATCAGCTATCGGACCAAAGACAAAAGATGAGCATAAGGTCTTCCCTTCAGGGACTGACCATACTGTTCAGCAATATCGCCTTCTGGATCATCCTTTTTTATTTCGCCATACCCAGCGTGCCCGGATGGGCAATAAAAAACTGGCTTCCCACGCTTTTTGCAAAAGATCTGGGCATACCGATGTCGCAGGCCGGCCCGATAGCAACTGTCGCTATTGCCTTTTCGTCATTTTTGGGCGTCATCGCCGGCGGAATATTATCCGACAGATGGGTTCAAAAAAATATCCGCGGAAGGATATATACCAGCGCGATTGGCATTTCCCTGACGATTCCGGCCCTGTTATTATTAGGCTTTGGACATGCTCTTTTCGAAGTAGTAGGCGCCGCACTTTGTTTCGGTGTTGGATGGGGCATGTTCGATGCGAACAGCATGCCGATCCTCTGCCAGTTTGTTTCCGCTAAATACCGGGCAACGGCCTATGGCATGATGAATATGGTCGGCGTTTTCTTCGGAGCCTATATTACCGATCTGCTGGGAAGGTCCACCGATGCCGGTCACCTTGGCCGGGACCTGGCCATGCTATCGGGAATTGTATTGATCGCTTTGATCATCCAGCTTTCTTTTCTAAGACCGAAAGTGGATAATTATGTTGACTCATAAATAGCGAGCAGCAGCACCCCTCCAATGGCTAAACCGGTTCCGCTCAACTTCCCGCTGCGTATAAATTTCAACAGTGTATTGGCTGATTTTAACAAACAGGCCGAATATGTGGGCTGGTCAGGCACGAAAATTTATCTGAACAGACTGCCGGCATAGCCAATATGGTACATAGAAGTAAAATATCCGCCTTTGTAAAAGCGAGAAAGACGCTGCTCATTATTCTCGGCTCTTTGCTTTTGATCCTTATTGCAGCAAGGATCGCCCTTCCTTATGTTTTGCTTAAACTTGTTAACCAGGAGTTGCAGAAAATTCCGGGATATACCGGTCATGTGGACGATATCGACGTTGCCCTCTGGCGGGGTGCCTATAAAATTAAAATGATTCGCCTCGATAAGACCGGGGGAAAAGTGCCTGTGCCCTTTTTCTCTTCACCCCTGGTCGATCTTTCCATAGAATGGCGGGCTCTTTTTCATGGCCGTATCGTCGGAGAGATCGAAGTGGAACATCCGGGCCTGAATTTTGTCAAAGGTCCTACGGAAGAGACCAGTCAAACGAAAGTGAGTAAGAAATGGACTGATGTGGTAGATAAGCTGATGCCGCTTAAGTTAAACCGGTTCGAGATCAACGACGGCGAAATCCACTACCGGGATTTTTATTCCCACCCAAAATTCGATATCTATACCAAAGAAGTGCATATCCTCGCGGAGAACCTCTCCAACGCTTACAAAACAAAAGAGGAATTGCCGGGAAAAGTGGACGCAACGGCTAAGGTATATGGCGGTTCCGCCTACGTAAAAATGAAGATCAATCCCCTGAACGATCAGCCCACTTTTGACGCAAAAGCGGAGTTGAAGAACCTGGACATCACCCAGGTGAATGATTTTATAGAAGCCTTTGCAAAATTCGATGTGAAATCAGGAAATCTGAGTATCTATACTGAGGCCGCTGCAAAGCAGGGACTGATCACCGGTTATACCAAACCCATTATACGCGATCTTAAAGTGGTAAACTGGGAACGCGATAAAGACAATCCCCTCAAACTTGCCTGGGAAGGCGTGGTTGGCGGTGTGGCCTGGGTCTTTAAAAACCACGACAAGGATCAACTCGCCACCAAGGCTGAGTTCGAAGGCCGGATCAAAGATCCCAATGTAGATATCTGGTACATTATCGGACAGGTGTTGAGAAATGCGTTCATACAAGCTCTTTATCCTTCGCTGGAAAACTCCATCAACATCAATCTCGTTGGTAAAGGCGAAGACGCCCCCGATTCTGATATGAAAAAAGCTTATGAGAAGTCCAAACAGGATATCCACGTGAAAGAAGAAAAGAAACCCGAATCCAAAAAGGAAAAACGCGCTGAGCGAAAAGCAGAACGAAAAAAGAAACGCGAGGAGAAAAAGAAAGCGCGCGAGGAAACGAAAGAAGATAAAAAGTGAAAAGACAAAAAGAGCTAACGGTTCCTGACTTTTTCCGAGTAAGGCGGCCCAGCCGGACCTCACTTCCGTTTCGATTTCGTACGGGCCTTCCCGATAAGCTTTAAGGCCGCCTGACCTTTTTTCCATCCGATGGGCTGGAATTCACGGCCCTCATGTTTATTGTAATCGATGAAGAAATTCTCGATCTCCGTGATCATACTTTTGTTCAGGTCCTTAATATGCTTAATGCCCTGAAACATGACTGAGCAACCGGGTACCCCGACTATCCGGTCGTTGCGGATCTTCTTCTTTTTCTTTTCTTTCTGATAAGCCTCTAACACACCCAGCGGTCTGGCTTCCAGGAAACAGCCCGGATACATCGCATCCTCGCAGATCACCAGGATGTCCAACGGATCTCCATCCTCCCCTCTGGTAGAAGGAATGAATCCAAAGCTGAACGGAAACGTGGTTCCCATGGGCAGCGTCTTTTTCAACCGGAATGTTTCCAGTTGCGAATCATAATCGAATTTATTTTGCGAACCGCGAGGGGTTTCGATAACAACATTAACAAGTCCTTTTTGGATTGGCGGTATCTTCTCAAAATTCATAGTTTGAACATTTGTATAGCCGTCCTTCAATTTATGTGCCTGTCATGCCCGGAACACAAAATGCACCCGATCCCGGCACCACTGTTCCCGGCCTTGCCCGTTTCGTTCATAAATCAATATTATTATTCAACCCCGGCAAATCATCCTGTGCAGGACCTCGCCTGCTCTCCACAATAAAATGATGATTGTTTCGGGGTATAATTTTTTCAGCAGCGCAATCGTACCATTATAACTCCATGGATCTCAAATCAGCTTATCCGTTTTGGCTCTTAAATAAAGGCATTATCGCTTCTTATCCCTCCCTTGACCGGGATGCGAAAGCGGATGTGACCATTATCGGCGCGGGGATCGGCGGAGCGCTGATGGCCTGGTACCTGAGGAATGCCGGTCTGAAAGTAATAATCGTCGACCGGCGGCATGTCGGCATGGGCAGCACTTCCGCCACTACCGGTCTTCTCCAATATGAGATCGACACCCCGTTAGAAGAATTGCATCGACGGGTGGGCATCGATAATGCCAACCGGAGTTACCTGCTTTGCCGGGATGCGCTGTACGAATTAAAAAAGATCTGCGAACGCTTTCCGGAAGCTGAATTCGCTTCAATGCCAAGCCTTCAGTATGCATCAGCAAAAAAAGATGCTCCCGCATTGAAACAGGAGTATGCCTTAAGAAAAAAGATCGGCATTGATTTGAACTGGCTCGGTTCAACGGAAATAAAATCGAGGTTCGGGTTTAGCCGGGAGGCAGCCCTGCTGTCTGAAAACGGGGCTGCGGTGAATGCCTATGCGCTGACCCATGCCTTGCTGCGTTATTGCAGACGGAAGAACCTGGAGGTATATGATCATACCGAAATAAAAACCATACGCCGCGCGTCCCAGGGATTCACCTTATTCACCACAGACGGCTTCAGAATCAAAACCAGGAAGTTGATCATTGCCTGCGGATACGAATCGGCAACTTATCTTCCAAAACAGGTGAATCAGCTGCATACCACTTATGCAGTTGTGAGCGAGCCCTTCGATCAAAAGAAATTCTGGTACCGCAATGCGCTGATCTGGGAAACAGCCAACCCGTATCTCTATATCCGGACCACGGGCAACCGCATTTTGGTTGGCGGAAAGGACGATGACTTCTCAAGCGCTTATCTCCGCGACAAGGCGCTTCCTTCAAAAGCAAAAATGCTGGAGGAAGCCTTTTCAAAACTGTTCCCTCGACTGCCCTTCAAAACAGACTTTAAATGGGCCGGCGCCTTTGCGTCCACGAAGGACGGACTGCCCTATATCGGTGTTTATCCCGGTAAGCGCGGCATCTATTTCTCTCTCGGGTTCGGTGGAAACGGCATTGTATTCAGCGTGATCGCCGGTCAGACTATCCGCGATCTGATATCAGGTAAAGCAAATCCAAATGCGCCTTTGTTTGGATTTTCGAGGTGAAAGATTCTTTGAAAATCTCTTGACCATTGTTCCATTTTAAGTTAAGGCTGTCTTAACTCCACTGGGATGAACAACTTTATTTCGTCGGTCACGTCGTTGAAAAACTAAAAACAGTTGTCATTTAAAACTGCCCGAAAATAAAAATATTGATAATGAATGATTTAAAAATTGGCACCTCCCTTGACTTCTTAATAGTGCTCATCTTGACAGTCAGGCTTAATGTAACTATAATTTGGGTAACCATCCATACAATGCACAAACTCCTCGCGGCTTTATAGATGAGAAAGCATTCCGAACCGATGTAATGCCGCGCATGCAACGATCAAAGCTTGTATGTGAAATAGTCTTGGAAAAAACAACGGATGCTGATATAAAAGAGTTCGCAGGCCTGGAACAGAGGGGAGCAGCTACGCTCATAGATATATTGCAAGATCTGGGTACACCGCAAATTGCCCTTGACGGGGAAACCACGGCTTTTCTGGTGAAACTTAAACACATCCACGGAGTGGCATTCGACAAAGAGTACATGGCTGCAACATTGTCTGACCACGAATTTCTGCTTAAACTTGCGCAGCGCTATCTCGACAACCCTGCCGGAAAACCTCCCGGCAGGGATAAGGAAACCTGGCATATGGCAGCGCTGGCGTTGCTTGTCTTTACTGAACACCTTGCTTTATGCAGAAAAATTATTGCAGCACAGGAAACACCGTAATGTTATTTTATTTCATTCACAATAAAAACAATCATGATGACAATTAAACAACCATCATTATCGGCTTTTGAGACTGCAGACGGGTATAAAATTTCCTACCGGCACTGGAGGCCCGAAGCGGTTTCAAAAGCCGTTGTAATTATCGTTCCCGGATTTAATTCGCACAGCGGATACTACCAATGGGCAGCCGAAAACTTTATAGAAGGCGGTTTTGAAGTGTACGCCATTGATTTAAGAGGGCGGGGAAACTCCGACGGCGAACGATATTATATCGGAGACTACCATGACCTGATTGCAGATATTGATCAATTGGTCAACATTTCAAAGGCCAGTCACCCGGAACTATCTCATTTCCTGCTTGGTCATAGCGCGGGAGGCGTGTTTTCGGCCATATATGCATTGCAGCATCAGGACAAGCTCAGGGGGTTTATTTGCGAAAGTTTCGCATTTCAGGTTCCCGCACCGGATTTTGCTCTTGCCGTATTGAAAGGCATCAGTCACCTTGCGCCCCACGCACACGTGCTGAAGCTGAAAAATGAAGATTTTTCCCGTGACGCTGCAGCCGTGGAAGTAATGGACAACGATCCGCTGATCGCCAACGAAGTGCAACCTACAAAGACAATGCAACAACTTGTACTTGCCGATGAACAGCTGAAGGCAGAGATGAAAAATATTCAGTTGCCTTTATTGATCCTGCATGGCACGGCGGATAAAGCAGCCAAACCTTCGGGCAGCCGGTATTTTTTTGAACACGCGGCCTCGCACGACAAAACTATTAAACTGTATGAAGGGCATTATCACGATCTGCTGAACGATATGGGTAAAGCACAGGTGATGAATGATATACTGGAATGGCTGAAGGCAAGGGTATAAACTAAACAAACCTACGAACCAATAATTATTCTTTATGCAACCAACTCGATTTTTAAAACTAATCATTATGGCGGCTCTGTTTACTGCAATCGGCAAAACCAATGCACAGGACAGCTTGCAATACAGTCCGAAAGATCTGGTAAACGCATTGCATACCGCCTTTGGGGAGCATCATGTGCGGGCCGTTCATAGCAAGGGGATCTTCTTTGAAGGGACATTCCTTCCTTCCAAAGAAGCTGCCACCATTACCATGGCAAAGCATTTACAGCGTGTACCAGCCAAAGTAATAGTCCGGTTTTCCGACTTTACCGGAATTCCTGATATCCCTGATAATGCGGGACCGGCAAATCCGCGAGGCATGGCCATTAAATTCATTATGCCCGACGGCTCGACAACAGACATTGTAGGCCATAGCTTTAACGGTTTCCCCACCGCCAATTCAGACCAGTTCCGCGATCTGCTGCTTTCCATTGCGCGCAGTGGACCCGGCGCTTCCGCCCCCACAGCATTAGACAGCTTTTTGTCGGCGCACCCTATTGCTAAAACATTTCTCACCACGCAGAAGCTGCCAGCCAGTTATGCCACTATTGAGTACTTCGGTGTGAACGCCTTTAAATTTACCAACAACAAAGGAGTATCCTGTTTCATAAGATATCAATTCATACCTGAACATGAAAAGCTGCTTACGCGTGAGCAGTACGAAAAAGAAACTGCCAGTTATTTAATAGATGAAATTCAAAAGCGTATAGCCACGGGACCGGTCATCTTTAAGATGTACGCACAAATTGCAGCAGCCGGAGATGCGATTGATGATCCTTCGGTGGCGTGGCCGGCATCAAGAAAGAAAGTTCTGCTGGGAACGATCACAATCACAAAGCTCGCAGACAATTCAGCGGCTGCAGATAAAGCATTGTTTTTTATTCCCAACAATGTTCCTTCCGGAATTGAACCTGCCGACCCGATGATCGACTTCAGGTCAAAGGCTTACCCGATTTCGGTAAAAGAACGGCAGTAATTGCATCCGGCTGTTTTTAGCCGGTCTTTTCTATGTAATGCTCCATCATTCATGCATGTACCCTCGTAATGCCGAGCTTTTTCATTTTTGACTGCAAGGTGGTTGGGGGGATATTCAGCAGGGCTGCCGCGCCGTTGTCGCCGCGTATCCTTCCGTTGCATTTTTTTAGCATTGCTACGATGTGCTCCCGCTCCACCTGTTCTAACGATCTGGCAGCGGATCCACCGGATAAACCTGAGAAGGCCTTTTTGTTGCCCTGACCGAGATGGATTTCATGAATAACGGAGCCGGAGGCCATCAATATGCTTCTTTCTATTACATTTTCCAGCTCCCGGATATTGCCGGGCCAATCATATCGATGCAATTCCTTTAACACCTCTGAAGAAACACCGGTAATTTTCTTACCCAGCTTAGGGGCCAATTTGCTGATAAAATGAGAAACCAATTGCTGAATATCTTCTTTCCGTTCACGAAGGGGAGACAGCATAATGGGAAATACATGAAGCCGGTAATACAGGTCTGGTCTGAATTTACCCGCCTCCACCTCTTTTTCCAGATCACGGTTGGTTGCCGCAATAATCCGGACATTGGTCTTAATAGCACCTTCCCCACCGATGCGTTCTACCTCTTTTTCCTGTATAGCCCTCAATAGTTTTACCTGGAGGTCCAACGGCATTTCGCCTATCTCATCCAAAAACAGGGTGCTGTTATCAGCCAGCTCAAATTTGCCCATTCTCCGTTCCGTTGCGCCGGTAAAACTTCCTCTTTCATGACCGAATAATTCGCTCTCGACCAGTTGCGCAGGCAGCGCCGCGCAATTCACTTTTATCATGAGCTTATCTTTTCGGGGCGAGGACTGGTGAATGGCTTTTGCAATCAGTTCTTTACCTGTGCCGGTCTCACCCATAATTAAAACAGTGCTGTCAGTATAAGCAACATTCGATACCAATTGAAATACCGTTTTCAGCGATGACTTCGAGCCGATGATGCTGCCATCGTTGCCGGTCATATTCATTTGTTCCTGCAAGTACAGATTTTCCTGCTCCAGGCGGGACTTATATGACTTTATTTCAGCCAACTGGTACTGTATCTTTTCGTAAGCCAGCACATTGGAAATGGCAATGGAAATCAGGGAGCAAACCGCCTGCGCCAGTTGAAGCTGAGGCTGGGTAAAATATCTTTTTTCTTTTACATAAAGGAAAACAGCGCCGAAACTTTTATTATTTACCCTGACCGGAAAACCGATGAGCTGATTTACATCGAGCTCATAAAAGAAATCGACATAGTAAGGCCTGCTTGGGCGCCGCATCAACTCATACATATCAAATATCACCGGCTCTTCCGATTGCTGAAATACATTATAAATGCCATCGTTAATATAATATTTCATTGCGACTCCTTTTGCAAAATCGGGATGGCGCATGGTTTGCTCTGTAATGGTATGAATATAGTTGGTGTGGGTCAGGTTGTCGCTATTGTCCAGGCAGATCATGATCTCATTAAATCGGAAGTATTTCCCCAGACGGTCGGATACGATTTGCTGAATATCTTTCCTGGTGCGGCAGGAAGTAATGTCCTTGCTTAGCGACAACAGCAACGATCTATCTTCCTCGCTTTCCTTCAGCGCCTGTACCTTGTGTCCGTAGTCAACTGCAGAAACTCCTTGTGTTTGAATGTTTGTGTTCACTGTAAAAAAATCTTGTTTAAAGTTACCGCTTTGTTTAAATATTCAGCAATAAAGGGCTACACAGGTCAGCAGTTCAATCCCAGACGCAGCATCCGGCAGACCGGACAAAGTATTGCTGCAAACTCATGCTGACCAGTCTTACGCACACGCTGAAAACAATGACTCAATAAAAACAGAATCACCTATTTCATAACACCATAAGTATAAGTCCAGGCTTCAGTCAATTGACCATCAATGTTCCCAACGGCCTGAACTACCCGTCCGGCATTGTCTGTGGTGAAGTTATAGTTCGTCGGAGGCGGCGCGGAATTTAAACTCAGTTGATCAGTCCACTGACTCACGAGTTTCGATGAGAAATAGTCTCCTATATTTCCTGCCACTAGCAGGGGGCCGAGGCTATTGCTCAGGTCAGTATCAAAAAGCGGATTGCTATAAGAAGAATACTGGTAGCTGCCAAGCTCTTCAAAATAATTGTAGGTAAGCACATAACGCTGTTGGGCGTCAAACCGACCCTGAACATCATAGATGCTCCGGCGATCGATATTTCCGTTGGATATAAACAACGTATCCAATTCCCATAATGTATACCCGGATACGCCGGCATCGAACCGCGCGCGGCCCGCAACAATATTTCCGGTGTTATAGAAATATTTATCCAGGGCAAGACTTCCATCCGAAGAGCTGGCCGTCGAATCTTCTACCACTCTTTTCTGATCATCGTAAAACAACAGGTGATGTTCGGTGTATCCATTCGGCGGCGTGAGGGTATCATTAAACCAGGTTAAATCGTAAGCTGCCGGTGGAAAATTCTTATCAGTATATGAAAACGTGACCAGTATTGAATCCAAATTAGGACCCAGGGTCGAATCATAGTGATAGATGCGAAAACTGGCCATCTGCTTTTCGCTGTTGTAGCCGAATGACTCCACGGAACGGGAATCGTAAGCAGAGGCATATTGGCTTACCGAAAGCAGCACGGTATCTTTTGACAAATCGGGGTTGCCCGGGTTTACGGATTTTGAACAGGCGGCCAGGGAAAAAATGGCGATGCTAAAACCAATTAAGGATCTCATATTTTCGTGGTTGTCAGGATGAGGTAACGATCACAAAATACAAAAAGAAATTCTTTGTGGGTTTGATTATGCCGGCCGGCAGCTTACCGATGATCAGATATTGCAAATACCTTTTAAAGATGGCAGCGGTTGATAAAGAAACAGAACTATAAAAACAAACTGTATTATTTTTTCTTTGCAAAAGATTCCGGCAAGCCGGTTTTCTTTAGCAGTTTTAAAGCTGCTTCCCTTTTTTTGATAAAGAAAGGATCGTTGGAATAGTCGACAATTTTATTAACTGCCGCCTTCTTTTTCCAACAGTTCTGTTTTTTACCGTAGTTCCCATGATAAGGACGTTTCGCGTTCGAATTTACAAATATTATTTGGCTTTAAGGAGGAATGCGCTTGAGAATCGGACGCCGATCAGGAGGTGAAATAACCGCCTGAATATCGTCTTTACCTGATTTTTCGAGGGTGTAATAACGGTGCGTAATATCAGCAGGAATACGATCTTGCCACCCACCATTCGTTTGATTTCCATTGATCAGCAGATAAAATAAAACCTATTTGAATAGGGTAAAAATAATAAACCTATAAGTTGATTAAATGAAAACAATTCCTATCTTTGTGTCGAAGGAAACCGGGAATGGGCTTTGGTCCATTCAAATGCACAACAAACCTAACAGCGAGTTCGAGGCATTCTTTGATTTGATAAATGATGTGGAATGGTTGTATCATTTCTTTACCTATCATATAGTGGATCTGAACAGCGGCTTTTTTGACGATATTACTCCCGAAGCGGCAGTTTTAAGAACGCTGGACGAGGCAGAAGAAATGGAAGATTCTTTGTATAATTATTCGGAATTGGGATTCGACAATAACGACACCAATCTTCAGCATCTTTTTAAGCCCCTGAATAATTTCGAATATGTTTTGGTAAGCCATCAGAAAAGTAAAGCGCGTATTCGAAACGGGTGGTTGCGATTGTATGCTATCCGGCTTGCTGAAAATTGTTACCTCGTAACTGGTGGCGCTATTAAGCTAACCCGCGATATGAAAAAAATGCATTTACAGGCTGAATTAAAAAAAATAAACCAAGCTTGCCAATTCCTTCGTAGCAATGGTATCGATTATCCCGAAGACTTAAACACTTATACCCATGAATAACCTGAAAGAAAAATTATCCAGTCTGGCCTCCAAAGAGCTTTCCGTCTGGAAAGCAAAAGCGCGGTATCGTCGTGAAAATCGCGAGTGGCTGAAAAAATCTGCGGCAATCGCCCTGCTCGTCTTAGATGCGTTGAAAAAACAGGGCCTCTCTCAAAAGGAATTGGCGGAACGCCTGAAAGTATCTCCCCAGCAAGTCAACAAAATTGTCCAGGGGTGTGAAAATCTCACACTGGAAACTATCACCAATCTTGAGAATGCATTAGACATTCAGATAATGGGGGAAAACACAGACCGCAGCAAAACAGTTCACAGGAAAAAGAAACCCGCAGCATGATCAGACCGTCGATTGCTGCAAGTTGATATCAACAGAATTTTTTCAGGCGCCGGGAGCTAAAGATTTTTCAGGTGCGTTTTCCAGTGAAAGATCGATCCGGCCGACATACAAACTGTCGGTCTTTTCCTGTCCGTCGGCCGAAATAAAACCCAGATAAAGCTGGTGGCTGCCGCTCTTCGAAGCCAAAGAATAAAGACAACCGCCTTCGCTGCGGCGGGCCAGTTGCAAAACGTAGTTCCAACTGCCGCTCGCTTCATCATAAGATGCCACATAAACCTGGTCGGTGCCCTGTGCACGGCCGAGCCCGCTGTTATCGTTCCAGGACAGCGCAAGCACTTTTTCCTTCACCGCGAAAGAAACGGAATCCACATTCGGCAGATCGCCGCGACCGATTTTCACCATGGCAAAATTGATCTGCAGATCCGGCGCGGTGCCGGTCAACGCATTCTTTACATTATAAGAGAAAGCCCGGTTGAAACCCGTCATTCTTCCCGCCACGCCGGTGAAGCTCTGCCTGAGCAGGTAGGATAGCGGCTTCAGGAAGGCCGTGATTATCCTGAACCGGGCCTGCTGTTTCAATTCATCTTCCTTGAACGGCGTGGACCGCTTGTTGGGCTGACTTCTCAACACCGGTATGCCCATCCAGGTGCTGCCAATGATTACACCGACACGCCCGGTAAAGGGGCCATTTAATCCCTTGGTGAATTTTCCCATGGTTTGATTTTTTCTGGTTCCGGTCAAATTGACGTAATGAAGGTAAAAATTTTTTTCTATAATTTATAAGTCTTTAAATAGAATATTAATGGATAGAAATAAGTATTTAAAAGGTATTTAAAAGGTATTTATAAGCTAATTAAGCCTATTATACCCTAATTATACCCTATTTAAACACTAGTTTCAGTATATTTCAAGAGTATTTATTCAGCTTTTATAAACTGGTTAATCATATTCAAAAATTTTACTCCCTAATGGTAAAAATATAACCTTCAATGCCAAATGGGCAGTTCGGCTAACCAGGCCGGATCAATAAAAAACCGGTGAACCGGAAGGGAAATTGATGGCCCGGCAATCGGCCGAAAACTTAGCTTTGCTCCTTTATGGCTTTACACCAACGCCGGTTGCACCGGATTGCCGTTAGCTGCCTTTTCTTCTTAGCCGGGCTCTGCTTTGCTTCCTGGGCCTCCCGTATTCCCGCCATCCAATCTAAACTGGGACTCAATAATGCTTCTCTCGGGGGCGTGCTGCTTTGCCTTCCGATAGGACTGCTGACTTCTTTACCCGTAGCCGGCTTCCTGGTGGCGAAATATGGGAGCCGAATCGTGGTATTGTCGGCCGCCACCCTTTATGCCTGCACGCTACCCATGCTGGGTTTTGCATCCTCCGCCACACAGCTCATGATCACGCTTTTTGTTTTCGGCTTTGGAGGTAACATGCTGAATATTTCCGTGAACACGCAGGCCGTTGGCACGGAAGCATTCTACGACAAGCCGATCATGGCTTCCTTTCATGGCACCTGGAGCACGGCGGGCTTCACCGGTGCGGCCATCGGCACCCTCATGGTGCGCTTCGGTGTATTGCCGCGCTATCATTTTCTCTGCATCACCGCCATCGCCTTCCTAATCCTGCTTGCCGTATTTCGCTTCCTTGTTCCCGCCGATCCGCGCAGTGATGAGAAGCAACCAATCTTTGCACGACCCGACAAAGCCATCCTCAGCCTGGGGCTCATCGCTTTTTGTTCCATGATCTGCGAGGGCACTATGTTCGACTGGAGCGGGATCTATTTCGAAAATATTATCAAACCCGGCAAAGCCTGGATAACGGTGGGCTATACTGCTTTTATGAGCACCATGGCCGGAGGAAGATTTGTGGGCGACTGGATTGCTTATAAGCTCGGTATGAAGCGGATGCTGCAGCTTAGCGGTGTCTGCACTGCCTGTGGTTTATTGCTCGCCGTATTGTTCCCTTATTTTACTCCCGCCACGATCGGCTTCCTGCTTGTGGGTGCAGGCGTTTCTTCCGTCGTGCCAATGATCTACAGCGCAGCGGGACGCTCGAAGCAGATGTCGCCCGGCGTTGCCATTGCCGCCGTCTCTACCGTCGGTTATTTAGGCTTTCTGTTCGGTCCGCCGTTCATCGGTTTCATCGCCCAGGCCAGCAGCCTGCGCGTTTCCCTCGGGCTGATCGCCGTAATGGGCACTATGATCGCAGTGATGGCGGGAAAAGCAGTAAGATGAATTTGAAAATGTGGAGATGTGGAAATGTGAAGATGGGTAAATGGGTTCTTCTATTTCCACATTATCACATCTTCACATCATTTATTATAAACCAGGTTTTTCCCCGCGATCATATCGTCCATCACATTCACGGCTTCTTTCAAATAGATATCCGTTTTGCGGCTGTCGAGCCAGGCTTTGTAGCGGTCGGCCTTGTCCTTATCATTATCGTAGCGGGAAGAATCCTGCGGTAGCGTGGTGATATCCATCGGCACCTTCAGTTTGCTCACTGAATCGATCTGCTTCACTGTTGCGCGGATCTTCTTCTGCTCGGCCTGATAAGTGGCCAAGTCTAACGGGAATTGCTTGTCGTTCTGCTGATCCAGCCAGGCCGCATCGGTGGCGATGGTGGAGAAAGCCGTGTTCTGTTTGGTACGTTCCAGGCTTTCGTTCC
>DASZRP010000099.1:0-14029 GCA_035548895.1 Puia sp.
GTCTTACGGTTACAGGTAAAACGGTAGCCGAAAATCTGGCATCAGCGCCCGATCTCGATTTCGAAAAACAGCAAATTATTGTGCCGCTGGAAAAACCATTGAAAGCCACAGGGCATCTCCAAATTCTCTACGGAAACCTGGCACAAGGCGGCAGCGTGGCCAAGATCAGCGGAAAAGAAGGTGAACGGTTTGAAGGCACTGCCAGAGTATTCGATGGCGAACATGAACTGATCAAAGGGCTTGAATCAAAAAGAGTGCATGCAGGCGATGTGGTGGTGATCCGGAATATCGGCCCCAAGGGCGCACCGGGCATGCCGGAGATGCTCAAGCCTACGGGAGCTATCATTGGCGCAGGTCTGGGAAAGAGCGTTGCTCTTATCACTGACGGCCGGTTCAGCGGTGGCACACATGGTTTTGTGGTCGGCCATATTACGCCGGAAGCCTATGAAGGCGGTCTGCTGGCTTTGGTGGAAGACAATGATATTATCGAAATCGACGCCGTTAAAAACACCATCACGCTGAAAGTCGTGGATGAAGTGATTGAAGCCAGAAGAAAAAAATGGAAGAAGCCGGCACCCAAAGCCACCAGCGGCGCCCTGTTCAAATACGCGCGCGTAGTAAAAGATGCCTCTCAGGGATGCGTAACCGATGAAGAATAACATATACTAAAAAACATTTTAATCAAGATAAAATCAGCAAAATGGAAACACTTACCGCAAAAAAAGAAAAGACAACTCAGGCAAAGAAACCCGCACAGCAAGTGTCAGGATCAGTGGCCGTGCTCGAAATCTTTCTTGCAGAAAAAGTGGAAACCATTTTTGGCTATCCCGGCGGCGCTATCATGCCAATCTATGATGCGCTGTACGATTACCGGGACAAACTGAATCATATTCTCGTGCGTCATGAGCAGGGCGCCATTCATGCGGCACAGGGATATGCGCGCAGTTCCGGGAAAACAGGCGTTGTATTTGCCACCAGCGGCCCTGGCGCTACCAATTTGGTTACCGGCCTGGCCGACGCTATGATCGACAGTACCCCACTGGTCTGCATTACTGGTCAGGTATTCGCGCAGCTGTTGGGCACCGATGCCTTTCAGGAAACCGATGTAATTAATATCACGACGCCGATAACCAAGTGGAACTATCAGGTAACAGATGCCACAGAAATCCCTTCCGTTCTGGCCAAGGCATTTTATCTCGCTTCGAGCGGCCGCCCGGGCCCTGTGCTGATCGATATCACTAAAAATGCTCAACTCCAGTTATTCGAATTTGAAAATTATCAACGCTGCGAGCATATCCGCAGCTACCGGCCCAAACCCATTGTCCGCAAACAATACGTGGAAGCAGCCGCGAACCTGATCAATGAAGCAAAAAAGCCTTTTGTTATTTTTGGCCAGGGCGTGATCCTGGGGCGTGCGGAAAAAGAATTCGCCCAGTTCCTGGAGAAGTCCGGGATTCCGGCAGCCTGGACCATCATGGGTATGAGTGCCATCCCGACCAACCACCCGCAGGCCGTTGGCATGCTCGGCATGCACGGCAATTATGGGCCCAATGTCCTCACAAATGAATGCGATGTGCTGATCGCGGTGGGTATGCGCTTCGACGACCGGGTTACGGGACGGCTTGATAAATACGCCAAACAGGCAAAAGTGATCCATCTGGATATCGATCCGGCAGAAATCGACAAGAATGTCAAAACCACCGTACCGGTTTGGGGAGACTGTAAAGAAACATTACCCCTCCTCACCCAACTGCTGGAACGTAAAACCCACCCGGAATGGATGCAGCGCTTCAGAGACCTTGAGAAACAGGAAGATGAAAAATGTATTTATCCCGAACTCCATCCAACTTCCGATGTACTCTCTATGGGAGAAGTGATCGATGCCCTGAACGAGCTCACGAGCGGAGAGGCAATTCTCGTAACTGATGTAGGTCAACACCAGATGGTGGCCTGCCGGTATGCCAAATTCAATCAGAGCAAGAGCAATATCACTTCCGGTGGCCTGGGCACCATGGGTTTCGCTCTGCCTGCCGCCATCGGTGCAAAATTCGGAGCGCCGGAAAGAACGGTGGTTGCCATTATCGGCGACGGAGGCTTTCAGATGACCCTGCAGGAGCTGGGAACGATCATGCAGACCGGGCTCGATGTAAAGATCATCATTCTGAATAACAGTTTCCTCGGGATGGTACGTCAATGGCAGCAATTATTCAATGACAAACGCTATTCCTTTGTCAATATAGAAAGTCCTGATTTTGTACAGTTAGCCAAAGCTTACCATATCGAAAGTCATAGAACAACCGCACGCAGCGAGCTGAAAAACGCTTTGAGTAACATGCTTGGATCGAAGGGCTCCTATCTGCTGGAAGTCGTTGTTGGTAAGGAGAACAATGTATTTCCCATGGTGCCCCAGGGTTGCAGCGTAAGCGAAATCAGATTGAGTTAATTACCAGGACAATAAAAAGATCATTATGAAACAGGAATATACCATTACCGTCTACACCGAAAATCAGATTGGTTTGCTTAACCGCATCGCCATTATCTTTTCGCGACGGAAGATCAATATCGAAAGCATGAATACCTCCCCTTCGGAAATTGAAGGCATTCATCGGTTCACCATTGTGGTAAACGAAACGGAAGAAGTGATAAAAAAACTCTGCCGCCAGATCGAGAAACAGGTGGAAGTGCTCAAAGCTTATTACAATACCAACGAAGAGATCGTATGGCAGGAACTCGCATTGTATAAAGTATCGACCGATCTCATCGCAGAAAAAGTAAAAGTTGAACGCCTGCTCAGAAAATACGGAGCCAGGGCCGTCGTGATCCGGAAAGACTATACGGTTTTTGAAACCACCGGTCACCGTGAAGAAACAGACGGACTGCTGCAAGTGCTGGAGCCTTACGGCCTGATTGAATTTGTCCGAAGCGCTCGTGTGGCCATCATTAACGCCAGCAGCGGATTTCATGAAAAACTAAAAGAGTTTGAACAGACCGAACCCAGCGAGGAACTTGTGGAAAACGAGTATCTCAACAAACAAGATGAGGTGTTCAGTATGTAGGAGCAAATATAAAAACGCGGAGATGTGAAAATGTGAAGATTCTGCAGGAACAAAATCAATCAACAATAAAAAACAAAACATGGCAAAGTTAAATTTCGGCGGAGTGGAAGAAACGGTAGTAACCCGTGAGGAATTTCCGCTTTCGAAAGCACAACAGGTTTTAAAAGATGAAGTGATCGCGGTGATCGGATACGGTGTACAGGGCCCCGGCCAGGCATTGAACCAGAAAGACAATGGCATCAATGTGATCGTAGGTCAGCGCAAGAATTCCAAAACCTGGGACAAAGCCGTGCGCGACGGATTCGTTCCCGGTGAAACGCTTTTTGAAATCGAAGAAGCGCTTCAAAGAGGAACAATCATCTGTTACCTGCTCAGTGATGCTGCACAGATCGAGCTGTGGCCGACCGTTAAGAAACACCTGACCAAAGGCAAAGCCCTTTATTTCTCTCACGGTTTTGGCATCACTTTCAAAGAGCAGACCGGCATTGTACCGCCCGCTGATGTAGACGTATTCCTGGTAGCTCCAAAGGGCTCCGGAACCTCGCTGCGGAGAATGTTCCTCCAGGGGCGCGGGCTCAACAGCAGCTATGCCATTTTTCAGGATGCTACCGGCAAAGCGAAAGACCGGGTAATTGCCCTGGGCATTGCCGTCGGCAGCGGCTATCTGTTCGAGACTGACTTCAAGAAGGAAGTGTACAGCGATCTTACCGGTGAACGTGGAACTCTCATGGGCGCTATTCAGGGTATTTTCGCCGCACAATACCAGGTGCTGCGCGACAAAGGGCATTCTCCTTCCGAAGCATTCAACGAAACGGTGGAAGAGCTCACCCAAAGCCTTATGCCGCTGGTTGCCGAGAACGGAATGGACTGGATGTATGCCAACTGTTCTACCACGGCTCAGCGCGGCGCTTTGGACTGGTGGAAAAAATTCCGTGACGCCACAGCTCCCGTTTTCAAAGAATTGTACGAAAGCGTCGCAACCGGTAAGGAGTCCCAGCGCTCCATCGACAGCAACAGCAAACCCGACTACCGAGAAAAGCTAGAGCTTGAACTGAAAGAATTGCGGGATAGCGAAATGTGGCAGGCCGGCAAAACCGTCAGAAGCCTCCGTCCGGAAAATCAACCGGCTCCGGCACCAAAGACGGAGAAAAAGCTGGCCGAAAAAGTATAAGCATGCCGACAGCAGCACCCACTCTTCCACGGCTTGAAATAAAGCAGGCAGCGGAAAGAGTAAAACAGGTGGTGGTCCGAACACCTCTTGTCCTGAATCAGCGTCTTTCCCGGAAGTACGAATGTCATGTGTACCTGAAACGGGAAGACCTGCAGGTTGTCCGCTCCTACAAAATCCGTGGCGCTTACAATATGATGAGCCGCTTAACAGATGAACAGGTGCGGAATGGTGTTGTTTGCGCAAGCGCAGGAAACCACGCCCAGGGATTTGCCTACTCCTGTAGAATGCTGAACCTGAAAGGCGTGGTTTTCATGCCTACTATTACGCCCAGGCAAAAAATAGATCAAACACGAATGTTTGGAGAGCGGTTCATCGAGATTTGCCTCACGGGGGACAATTTCGACGACTGCGCGAAAGCGGCACGTGAGTATACGAAATCGCATCAGATGACTTTCATCCCGCCCTTTGATGATCCACGGATCGTCGAGGGCCAGGGCACCGTTGCCCTGGAAATCCTGGAGGATCTCGCAGATATCGACTATCTCTTTGTTCCCGTTGGCGGCGGGGGACTGGCCGCCGGTATGGGCATCTATTTTAAACAACATTCACCCGAAACAAAAATTATCGGCCTCGAACCGGAAGGCGCCCCCTCAATGCACGAGGCTTTCAAGGCCGGCCATCCGGTCACCCTCAACAACATTGACCGTTTTGTGGATGGCGCTTCAATAAAAAGAACCGGCGACCTGACCTTTTCCATTTGCCGGGAGGTATTGGATGAACTCTTGCTGGTACCCGAAGGCCGCATCTGCACGACGATCCTGGAATTGTATAACCGGGACGCCATCGTGGCCGAACCCGCCGGCGCCCTCTCCATTGCCGGACTCGAATCGTTCGCCGATCAGATCAGGGGAAAGACAGTAGTCTGCATTGTAAGCGGCAGCAATAACGATATCGACCGGATGCCGGAGATCAAAGAAAGATCATTGCAGTTCGAGGGATTAAAACATTATTTCCTGATCCGGTTCGCCCAGCGCCCAGGAGCTCTTAAAGAGTTCGTAAACAATGTATTATTGCCTGGAGATGACATCACCCGGTTCGAATATATGCAAAAGACCAACAAAGAAACCGGGCCAGCGCTCGTGGGCATTGAGCTGGAAAATCGATCGGATTATACCAGATTATTGAGAAATTTGCAGAATAATCACATCGATTATTCCGAGATCAATAAGCAGGATACACTCTACGGATACTTGATTTGAACATAAATGGGGCAGAATTGTTGATATTTATTTAATAAAATATCCAGATTTTTTTATATTTTTAGTCGTTTCGACCCCTTCCTTAGAAAAATCACCCAACTAGCGATTGTCCGTTTGATGCCATTCATTGCTTAATCGAAAAAAACAGAAAGCATGAAAGGATTATACCATCCTTCCTTTGAGCGGGATGCATGCGGCATCGGATTTGTCGCCAACATCAAGGGCAATAAATCTCACCAGATCATTTCCGATGCGCTGACCATCCTGGAGAATATGGAACACCGGGGAGCCTGTGGCTGTGAAAGCAATACGGGCGACGGCGCCGGTATCATGATCCAGACCCCGCACGAATTCTTTTTTGATGAATGTGTCCGGCTGGGCATTCATCTTCCCGCCTACGGCAAATACGGGGTGGGGATGCTTTTCTTCCCGAAAGACATCTTATTGAAGGAAGAATGCCGGGATATTTTCAACCGGGCTGCAGAAAAGCTGGGCCTGGAAGTGCTGGGCTATCGTAAAGTCCCCGTGCAGCCTGAAGGCCTCGGCAATACGGCGCTTTCGGTTGAACCGGATATGGAGCAGGTGTTTATCGCCAGCCCCGATCATATCAGCAACCCGGAAGACTTTGAACGTAAACTTTTTATCCTCCGGAATTATTCCAGTCATACGATCGCCAACACCGTGAAGAAAGACGCGATCGGCTTTTATGTGGCTTCGCTTTCTTATAAAACCGTGGTCTATAAAGGGCAGTTGACCAGCCTCCAGGTACGCGGTTATTTCCCCGATCTGCGGAACAACCGGGTCGTATCTGCCTTTGGCCTGATCCATTCCCGGTTCGCCACCAATACCTTTCCTTCCTGGAAACTGGCCCAGCCCTTCCGGTATATCGCTCACAATGGGGAGATCAATACGGTACAGGGTAATCTAAACTGGCTTAAGACCAGTGAAACAGGATTTGAATCACCCTTCTTCACCCGGGAAGAAATGGACATGCTGCTGCCCATCGTTACCGGTGGCCAGTCGGATTCCGCTTGCCTGGACAATATGATTGAATTACTGCTCCTCAGCGGTCGTTCTCTTCCGCATGTCATGATGATGCTGATTCCCGAGGCCTGGGACGGCAATGAGCAGATGGACCCTGTGAAGAAAGCTTTTTATGAATATCATGCCTCGCTCATGGAGCCCTGGGACGGTCCGGCATCTATCTCTTTTACCGATGGAAAAATTATCGGGGCTACGCTCGACCGCAACGGACTCCGCCCCTCCCGCTATTGCGTTACTACCGATGATCGCGTGATCATGGCTTCCGAAACCGGTGTTTTGCCCGTAGACCAGCGCATGGTGAGAGAAAAAGGAAGACTGCAACCCGGAAAGATGTTCGTGGTCGATATGGAACAGGGCCGGATCATCAGCGACGATGAGTTGAAACGCCATATCTGTTCTTCCAAGCCTTACGCAGAATGGCTGAACAAGTATAAAATACGCCTCGAAGAGTTGCCTGAACCAAGAGTTACTTTTACCGAGTTGCATCACGACCAGATTTTTAAATACCAGAAGGCTTTCGGCTATTCCACAGAAGATATTGAGCATATCATCACACCTATGTCGCTCGATGGAAAAGAACCCATCGGTTCCATGGGCTCCGATATTCCACTTGCTGTGCTCAGCGATGAACCGCAACACCTCAGCAGTTACTTTAAACAGCTGTTTGCGCAGGTAACAAACCCACCAATCGATCCCATCCGGGAACGACTGGTGATGTCTCTGTCTGCCTTTGCCGGCAACAATGGTAACCTCCTGGTAGAAGATCCGATGGCCTGCCACAGCGTAGCGTTAAAACATCCGGTGCTGACAAATCATGAGCTGGAAAAGATCCGGAGCATCGATACCGGAGTGTTCCAGGCCAAGACCCTGCAGACTTATTTCCGGGCAGACGGTAAACCCGGTTCATTACAGGCCGGAGTGGAAAGGCTCTGCCGCTATGCTGTCGACGCAGTGCAGGACGGCTTTGAAGTGCTCGTACTTTCGGATCGCGCCATCGATTCGGAACATGCTCCTATTCCTTCCCTGCTCGCTACTTCGGCTGTGCATCACCACCTGATCCGAAAAGGGTTACGTGGAAAAGTAGGCATCGTAGTGGAAGCCGGCGACGTTTGGGAAGTTCACCATTTTGCCTGTCTCATTGGCTTTGGCGCCACCGCCATCAATCCTTATCTCGCTTTTGCCACTATACGCGACGCAAGACAAACCGGAAAGCTGGAAACCAATCTCGATCAGGAACAGCTCAAAAAGAATTATATCAAAGCGGTTGGCGACGGACTGCTTAAAGTGTTTTCGAAGATGGGCATTTCAACCCTGCAGTCTTATCAGGGCGCCCAGATATTTGAGATCATTGGATTGAACCGGACTGTAGTAGACAAATATTTCACCGGCGCTACTTCCCGTATAGAGGGTATGGGACTGGATGAAATTGCGCGTGAAACATTAGCCAAACATCTCTTTGCATTCAGCAGGAAGGATATTCCCATAGACCGGCTGCCGTCAGGCGGCGTTTACCAGTGGAAAAGAAAAGGCGAGTTTCATCTTTTTAATCCTTCCACCATACACTACCTGCAGTATTCAACGCACATGAACGATTATGCTGCGTTTAAGAAATATTCGAAACTGATCAACGATCAAACAGAAAAGGCGGCCACCCTGCGCGGATTACTTACATTCAAAAGGAGCCGGCCTTCCATTCCCATCGAAGAGGTGGAACCTGAGGAAAATATCCTAAAACGTTTTGCTACGGGAGCCATGAGCTTTGGATCGATCTCGCACGAAGCCCATTCCACGCTGGCCATCGCGATGAACCGTATCGGCGGCAAAAGCAATACCGGCGAAGGCGGAGAAGATGAATTTCGTTTTGAACGGCTGCCTAATGGCGACTCTATGCGGTCGGCCATTAAACAGGTTGCTTCTGCCCGGTTCGGCGTTACCAGTTATTATCTGACGGAGGCCGATGAACTGCAGATCAAAATGGCACAGGGCGCCAAGCCCGGTGAAGGCGGTCAGCTGCCGGGACATAAAGTAGACGAGTGGATCGGTAAGGTAAGACATTCAACGCCAGGCGTAGGATTGATTTCACCGCCACCACACCATGATATTTATTCCATCGAAGACCTGGCTCAACTGATCTTCGATCTGAAGAACTCGAATCGCCGGGCAAGGATCAGCGTAAAGCTGGTTTCCAAGGCCGGTGTGGGCACTATCGCTGCCGGAGTGGCAAAAGCAAAATCGGATGTCATTCTGATATCGGGACATGACGGTGGAACCGGTGCTTCTCCAGTCAGTTCGATACGTCATGCCGGGCTTCCCTGGGAACTGGGGCTCGCAGAATCGCAGCAGACGCTCGTGATGAATAAATTGCGCAGCCGCGTCGTATTGCAGACCGACGGACAATTGAAGACCGGTCGTGATATTGCCATCGCTACCCTGCTTGGTGCAGAAGAATGGGGCGTTGCTACCGCAGCGCTGGTGGTAGAAGGTTGCATTATGATGCGTAAATGCCATACCAATACCTGTCCTGTAGGTGTCGCAACGCAGGATCCTGAACTTCGCAAACGGTTCACCGGAAATGCGGACCATGTGGTTAACCTGTTCAAGTTCCTGACGCGTGAGCTTCGGGAGATCATGGCTGAACTCGGCTTCCGTACTATAAACGAAATGGTAGGACAGGTTGATTGTCTTGCCGTAAATGATAACCTCCGCCATTGGAAAGCAAAGAAACTGAACCTGTCTCCGATCCTTTACAAGGATCCCAACACATCGACTACCGGCATCTTTAATATGGAGCAGCAGGATCATGGATTGAATGAAGTGCTTGACTGGAAACTGCTGAATGCCGCAAAGCCGGCGATAGAATCAGGCCAGCCGGTGTCCGCTGCTTTCAAAGTAAAGAATACGGACCGGACCATCGGTACGATCCTCTCCAACGAGATAACGCGGGTATTCAAAGCAAAGGGATTGCCGGACGACAGTATTCACTTTAAACTGACAGGCACTGCCGGACAGAGCTTCGGAGCTTTTAATACCAAAGGAATCACGCTGGAACTTGAGGGCGATGCCAACGATTATTTCGGCAAGGGCCTGTCGGGTGCGCGACTCATCGTTTACCCTGCAGTGAATGCCGGTTTTGTTCCGGAAGAGAATTTTATTATTGGTAATGTCGCCTTTTACGGAGCCACTTCAGGAGAAGCATTTATCCGCGGCAAGGCCGGAGAACGTTTTGCCGTGCGCAATTCAGGAGGCAATGCCGTAGTGGAAGGCGTGGGAGACCATGGCTGTGAATACATGACGGGGGGAGCTGTGGTCATTCTCGGTTCAACCGGCCGCAATTTCGCCGCGGGTATGAGCGGAGGAATCGCCTATGTATACGACGTGGAAGGGCGCTTTGCTTCGCTGTGTAATCAGGATATGGTTGATCTCGACCCGTTGGACGATGAGGATGCTGCAACCATGAAAGACATGATCTCAAAGCACTATGCGTTCACCAATAGCCAGGTAGCCAGGTTCGTACTGGACGATTTCGAGAACCAGCTCCGGAATTTTATCAAAGTATTTCCGAAAGACTATAAGAAGGTCCTTCAGGAAAAGAAATCCCGCGTCCGGGCTAATTCATAACCAATCAGAAAATCAAGTAATGGGAAAACTATCCGGTTTCCTTGAATATACCCGTGAGCTTCCTTCCAAGCGCCCGGTACAGGAAAGAATAAAAGACTATAAAGAGTTTGTAAATCCGTTTGAACCGCAGCAGCTGAATCACCAGGCGGCGCGATGCATGAATTGCGGTGTTCCGTTTTGCAGCAACGGTTGCCCATTGGGCAATGTCATTCCTGAATTCAACGATGCTGTGTATCGGGGGTCCTGGCTGGAAGCTTATGAAATTCTTACTTCGACAAATAACTTTCCGGAGTTTACCGGAAGGATTTGTCCGGCTCCATGTGAAAGCAGCTGCGTATTGGGCATAAATCAGCCCGCCATCACGATCGAGGAAATCGAAAAACATATTATCGAAATCGCTTTTGAAAAAGGCTTTGTAAAGGCAAAGGAACCGAATGTGCGTACAGGCAAGAAGATCGCTGTTGTCGGCTCAGGTCCTGCCGGTCTCGCTGCCGCTGCTCAATTAAATAGCGCAGGTCACTCCGTTACTGTATTTGAGCGGGATGATGCGGCGGGTGGATTACTTCGTTATGGAATCCCTGATTTTAAACTGGAAAAATGGGTTGTAGAGCGGCGCATTACATTGCTGGAGCAGGAAGGCATTGAATTCCGCTGTAATGCCAATGTCGGTGCAAATGTTTCCATCAACGATTTGCTGCGGGAATATCAGGCCATCGTGTTAGCAGGCGGTTCGACCATTCCCCGGGATCTGCCGATCCCCGGCCGGGATTTGAAAGGAGTTCACTTCGCAATGGATTTTCTGAAACAACAGAATAAGCGGGTAAGCGCAACGCCGTTTGCCGCAGAAGATATTTGGGCAACGAATAAAAATGTGATCGTTATTGGCGGCGGCGACACGGGAAGCGATTGTGTAGGTACCTCCAACCGGCATGGCGCGAAATCGATTACTCAGTTTGAGCTCTTACCCCAGCCTCCAAAAGGCCGTACTCCGTATATGCCCTGGCCTACCTATCCGATGATCCTGAAAACGTCCTCTTCTCACGAAGAAGGTTGCGAACGGCACTGGGCAATGGGGACCAAGGAATTTATTGGTGATGGTAAGGGTAATCTCAAAGCCCTGAAGATTGTGGATCTGGAATGGAAACTGGCAGACGACGGGAGGCCGGCGCGCTTTGCGGAAATTCCCGGTTCCGAACGCACCATTCCCTGTGAACTTGCGCTGTTAGCCATGGGGTTTGTTCATCCGCAGCATGAGGGCATGCTGCAGGATCTCGGCATTGAACTCGATGAACGGGGAAATGTAAAGGCGACCGAGAAATCCTACCAGACCAATATTGCCAAGATATTTACAGCAGGGGATATGCGCCGCGGACAATCACTCGTCGTCTGGGCGATCAGCGAAGGAAGGGAATGTGCCCGGCGGGTAGACGAGTACCTGATGGGTTCTTCCATGCTGGAGACAAGGGATCATTCCCTGATCGGGGCGACCTGTTAGTCTTATTCAAATCATATCGATATGGCCATCGTTTCACGCAAACAATTCCTCCTTTCCGGAATTTCTCTAACTGCGCTGCCGGCGTTCTTTAAGCTGGTAAAGAGCCCGTCGTTGAAATTATCTTTTTCCACCCTAGGCTGTCCGGACTGGGACTTTGACAAGATCCTGACATTCGCTTCAGCCCATGGTTATTCCGGGATCGAGGTCCGCGGCATTCTGCGACAAATGGATCTGCCAAAAGTGCCTGAATTTGCCGATGCGCAGATTTCAGGCACCTTGCAGAAGATGAAAGATCATCGGTTAGCGTTTGTAGACCTGGGCTCGTCTGCGGAAATGCATCACGAGCCTGGCGCGGAAAGAACAAAAAATATCGACGAGGGAAAACGGTTCATCGATCTCGCTGCAAAGCTGGGATGTCCGTTTGTCCGTGTTTTTCCGAATCAAATACCAAAAGATCGCGATAAACAGCAAACCCTGGATCTAATTGCCTCAGGTCTTCGCGAACTTGGCCAATATGCTGCAGGCACTAAGGTAACCGCACTGCTTGAATCACATGGTGAGGTCATCCACAAAAAAGATCTGAAATATATTATGGAAACGGCAGGCCACGAACAGGTAGGACTGGTCTGGGATGTGTGCAATATGTGGTCTGCCACCAGGGAGGAGCCCGCCGAAGTTTATGCAGACCTGGGCCAATACATCCGGCATACACATATTAAGGATCTGCAGATCGTAGATGGAAAAGAAAAATATGTATTGTTAGGTCGGGGCATTGTACCCATCTTCGAGGCCATCGATCTGCTTCACCAACATGGGTTTCCCGGATATTACAGTTTTGAATGGGAAAAATTATGGCATCCGGAAATCGACGATCCGGCAATTGCCCTGGCAGACTATCCCGAGGCCATGAAAAAGCACTTCGACCTATAAGAAGATTCGATTTTATTTTCCGTTCGTCAATTGTTCCAGCTTGGCGCGGGTTTCAGGGAATTCCTTCAGCGATAAAGCTTTGCCGAACCATTCTATCGCCTTTGCTTTATTTCCGGATGTGAGATAGTAATCACCCATGCTGTCGTATACATTGAAACTTTTCGGGTAGTTTTTAACGTTCATGGCCAGTAATGAATAGGCCTTATCCGACATACCATTATTTAAATAAGTATAGGCCATTTCGTTGACCATCTGTTCGGCTGGAAGTACCGTGTATCCCATTTGCTTCGAAATCCGGGCATAGTGATTATTTATTATTGAATCCGCCTTGAAATCCGAATTCAACATATCGTCGTACCTGAACCGGTATTCGCTGAAAATAAAATGAAGCGCATCGTATTCGGTGATCAATGGAACGGTGCCGTGATCATCCTTATCGTAATATTTATAACTCCAACGTAAGCCGCTATTGGAATGCTCCCGAAGCAGGCTGCTGAATTTCAGAATGGCCCGTATATGTCCGTTAGCCGCTATGGTATCTGACTGCACGCGCAGCGTGTCGAATCCAGCCTTCATGGTATTGGCGATGCCGAGGAACAGACTTTTCCCATCAAATCGTTTATCCCCTAAGATACCTGACGTTTCTTTCAACAAGTGCTGATTATCCCACCACAAACTGGGATCAATGGCTACATAGCTATTGAAAAGACCCGTATGGTTCAGCAGGATATTGATTGCCGTTAGTCCCCCGAAGGAGTGCCCAATCAGCATGCGGTAGGGCGCCGTAGGGTAAAGGGAATCGATATGAGGAATGAGTTCTTTTTCCAGAAAAGCCGTGAAACGCTCGCCACCGCCCGAGTTCTTCATAAATACTGAATCGGGCCCCAGCAAACTGGTAAGCGCATGGGTGGGTGTCAGGTCGCGAGTCCGGTCGGTATTGGGAATGCCGACCACGATCATTTGCGGGCAGATGGTATTTCCATTCACTTCGCTGAGCTGCTGTATCATGCCGACGACGGAAGAGAAATGGGCGTTGCCATCGAGGAGATAAACCACGGGGTATCGCTGCCGGGAGTAGATACCCATGGGATCGCTGTTCGGGACATGGACCCAGATCTTTCTTTCCTCTCCCAGCACTTTCGAATAGAGGCTATCAATGGTTCCGAGCACCAGCTGATCGGGTTCTTTTTGAGCCATGCTGCTCCTAATGAGCAGCAAAAAAAACAGTGAAAGCAGGAATTCCTTTTTCATAAGCATTTGTTTTGGGTTCGCAATGATAGGCTGTGGGGGCAAAATATAAAAAAAGCAGAAGCTGCAGGCAGAAGTATGTAACCGGCGTGAAAAACGAGGCCAGCGGTGACAGGCATTGAGCAGCGGAGGCAAACAAAAAGCCCCATCTCGTTATAAACAAGACAGGGCTTAATAAATATGGCAGCTACCTACTCTCCCGCATTGT
>DASZRP010000100.1:0-2522 GCA_035548895.1 Puia sp.
AATTCAAGAGCACGCTCAATCAGCCCGAAGACGAACTGCCCGCCGTATTGCAGATCAATTCCGGTGCCGGTGGAACGGAAAGCCAGGACTGGGCGGAAATGCTGATGCGAATGTACCGGATGTATGGCGAGAAACAGGGCTGGACCGTTACGGAGCTTGACTTCCAGGAAGGCGAAGGCGCCGGCCTGAAAAGCGTGACCCTGCAGTTCGACGGTCCGTTTGCTTATGGATTTTTGAAAGCCGAAAGCGGCGTGCACCGACTGGTCCGCATCTCTCCTTTCGACAGCAACGCGCGCAGGCATACTTCTTTTGCCTCTGTGTACGTGTACCCTTTAATAGACGACAGCATAGAGATCGAGGTTAGCCCGGCCGATGTGGAATGGGCCTTTTTCCGGAGCGGCGGTGCCGGGGGGCAGAATGTCAATAAAGTAGAAACCGCTGTCCGGCTCACCCATAAGCCCAGCGGCATCGTGGTGGAATGCCAGCAGGCGCGTACCCAGGGCGAGAACCGCGAAAAGGCCATGGCCATGCTGAAAAGCAGGCTGTATGAAGAAGAGCTGCGCAAGCGCGAAGCGATAAAGAACGCCAATAATGCGTCGAAGAAAAAGATCGAATGGGGATCGCAGATCCGCTCCTATGTATTCCATCCCTATAAAATGATCAAGGATCACCGGACCGATTTCGAAACGGGCAATGTGCAGCCAGTCATGGATGGCGAACTGGATGGATTTATCAAAGCCTACCTGATGAGCGAAAAGGAAATGGCGAATTAATAAATCAAAGCAACGAGGATTATGAATCTCGGTTATTTTCAATACCCCTTACCGGTCAATGAACCGGTTTTTTCCTACGCGCCCGGTTCACCCGAAAAAGCCGGTCTCAAAGAAGCGATTCGCGCTGTAAAGGGAAAGGAACACGATATCCCGATGATCATCGACGGAAAGGAAGTACGGACAGGCAATAAAATACGCATGCAGCCGCCGCATGAAATCAGCCATACCTTAGGCTATTTTCACCGAGCAGGAAAAGAACAGGTCAGCAATGCGATAGAAGCAGCGCTGCGCGCCAAACCCTCCTGGGAGGCATTGAGCGTGGAGAACAGGATGGCCATTTTCCTGAAAGCGGCCGATCTGCTCGCGGGTAAATACCGGTTCGCCATGAATGCGGCCACCATGATCGGACAAAGCAAAAATCCTTACCAGTCGGAAATAGATGCGGTTTGTGAATTGATTGATTTTCTGCGATTTAATGTCCATTATCTCAGCGAAATATACAGGCAGCAGCCGGTCAGTTCACCCGGCATTCATAACCGGATGGAGTATCGTCCGCTTGAAGGTTTTGTTCTTGCGATAACGCCGTTCAACTTTACCGCCATCGGCGGCAACCTGCCTACCTCCGCCGCCCTCTGCGGAAACGCGGTGGTCTGGAAACCTGCCGACACGCAGATCTTCAGCGCACATTTTTTCATGCGTGTGCTGATGGAGGCTGGCCTTCCGGATGGCGTCATCAATCTTATTTATCCCGACGGACCGGAACTAGGCGAGATATGTTTTACCCATCCCGATTTCGCGGGCATTCATTTTACCGGTTCAACCAAAGTCTTCAATACGATCTGGAAAACGATCGGGGAAAATATCGGCCTGTATAAATCCTACCCCCGGGTTGTCGGGGAAACGGGCGGAAAAGATTTTGTGCTGGTGCATCCTGATGCCGACCACGGAGTAGCCGTTACCGCCCTGGTGCGCGGCGCTTTTGAATTCCAGGGTCAGAAATGCTCCGCAGCCTCCCGGGCCTATCTGCCCTCCAATCTGGCGCCTCAGCTGCGCGAAAAGCTCGTTGAGATTACCCGGTCGCTTAAATTGGGATCGGTAGAGGACTTCCGGAATTTCGTGAACGCGGTGATCGACGAGCGCAGCTTCGACAAAATAAAAGGGTATATCGATCGCGCCGCGGCCGACCCGAACGCCAGGATACTGGTGGGCGGCAAGGCCGACAAATCGAAAGGATATTTTATTGAGCCGACTATTATCGAAACAACGGATCCCAATTTTATCACCATGCGCGAGGAGATCTTCGGGCCCGTGCTCACGGTCTATGTATACCCGGAGAATGAGTTTGCGGAGACCATGGAACTGGTGAACCGGACCTCACCCTACGGTCTCACGGGATCGATCATCGCCCGCAGCCGGGAAGTGATCGAAGAGGCGACGGCGAAACTTCGCCAGGCTGCCGGCAATTTTTATATCAATGATAAACCGACGGGCGCGGTAGTTGGGCAGCAGCCATTCGGAGGCGCCCGGGGCAGCGGCACCAACGACAAGGCAGGCTCAATGCTGAATCTTTATCGCTGGCTGAGCGCAAGAACGATCAAGGAAACCTTTAACCCGCCTACCGATCACGGATATCCTTTTTTGGCGGAAGCCTGAGGCATCCTATTTTTATAAAAAAAAGGGATTGAAAACCATACTTACCGAGGCGCAACTGGGCATTACGATACAACGGCTCACCCATCAGCTGCTGGA
>DASZRP010000101.1:0-15236 GCA_035548895.1 Puia sp.
AGCGCGAAAAGAGATCGAAGCCTTTATCGGCAGAAAGGTATTTCTGGAGTTGTTTGTGAAAGTGAGGCCCAAGTGGCGCGACAATGAGTTGCACCTGCGGGAATATGGTTATTAATCAGCAATTATTTTAATCGATGTCGGGATTTACAGTAGCGATTACGGGAAGGCCAAATGTGGGGAAGAGCACCTTGTTCAACCGCCTGCTCGAGCAGCGGCTGGCCATCGTAGACGATCAGAGCGGCGTTACGCGCGACAGGCAGTACGGCGTAGCCGACTGGAACGGGAAGACCTTCAACGTGATCGACACCGGAGGCTTCGTGCCGGAAAGCGAGGATGTGTTTGAGCAGGAGATCAAAAAGCAGGTATTGATCGCCGTGGAAGAAGCGCACGCCATCATCTTCGTAACGGACACGGCTACCGGAATTACCATGCTCGACGAAGCCATGGCCGATATACTCCGCCGCTCCACCAAGCCCGTTTTTTTGGCGGTGAACAAAGTAGACAACAGCGATCGCCTGCTGGAGGCTGCGGAATTCTACAGCCTCGGGTTCGACAATATCTTTTTTATTTCGGCGATGACAGGCAGCGGCACGGGCGAACTGCTCGATGCGGTGACCGCCCTGATCCCCGATGAACCGGAGCAGGCCGAAGAAAAGGACGAACTGCCAAAGTTCGCCATCATCGGCCAGCCCAATGTGGGGAAGTCGTCCCTGCTCAATGCCCTGGTTGGCCGTGAGCGCACCATCGTGAGCGATATCGCGGGCACCACGCGCGACAGCATTCACACCCATTATAATCTTTTCCATAAAGAGTTTATCCTGATCGATACCGCCGGGATACGGCGGAAGACCAAAGTGCATGAAGACCTGGAATTCTATTCGGTGATCCGGGCCATCAAGGCCATGGATGAGGCCGATGTCTGCATCCTGCTGCTGGACGCGGAGAAAGGGCTGACGGCGCAGGACCTGAATATTTTCGCACTGGCGATCAAAAAAGGGAAGGGGCTCGTGGTGGCGGTGAACAAATGGGACCTGATGGAAAAGGAGACCAATACCTCGCGCGATTATGAAAAGAAATTGAAAGAGCGCTTTGCTCCCTTTACCGACCTGCCGGTGATCTTTATTTCGGCCAAAGAAAAGACCCGCATTTTTAAGGTGATCGAAACAGCCCTGACGGTATATGAGAACCGGAAGCGGAAGATCCCGACCTCGCAGCTCAATGAAGTGATGGGCAAAGCGCTGGAAGCCTATCATCCGCCCGTGGTAAGGGGTAATGCCATTAAGATCAAATTCATTTCCCAACTGCCGACGGCCGTTCCTTCCTTTGCCTTTTTCACCAATTATCCCGACGATATCAAAACACCTTACCGGAACTACCTGGAGAACCAGTTGCGCAAGTATTTTAAGTTCGAAGGGGTGCCCCTACGTATCTATTTCAGAAAAAAGTAATATATCGGTTGGCATTGACCGGTAGTATGTTTGCCCCCGAAAAACGGCTATTCGTCGAAAGAAAGGGCCCTTGTTCCGAAAAAATTTGGACAGCTTCAGAAACGCACTATCTTAGCGCAACTAAACTCAACTACTGATGAAAAAATTCCTCTCGATCCTCGTTATTGCAGGTTCATTGACTGCCTGTGGTGGTGGTAGCGGAGATGCTGCCAAAACTGCTGATTCGGCTGTAAATGCTGCTGTTGATACAGCAAAAGCTGTTGTAGATTCCGCTGCTGCAAAAGCAGATTCCGCCATCAAGGCCACTGTAGATACGGCAAAGGCCAAAGTTGGTGCTGCAGTAGACAGCGCAAAGAAAGCGGTTAAATAACCCGTTAGACCGACTGGTTTAAAACATCAAGCCACTCCTGCGAGTGGTTTTTTTATTTTTACTGCTTTCCATAACTACCACATCGTGGTATTGACTTCCCCTGCCTGCTCCGCTATTTTGCAGCATGCGTGGGAGGACATGGCCAGCGGGGGTTTTCAGCATCTTGATTGTACTTGGGGGTATGGCGATACCGCTGGCCTCCCTCTCCGCAGTATGCTTTTGGACAGGAACGGCAGCCGACGGAAAATGGAGTACGCCTTTGAACTGGGATGGCGGCACGGTTCCCGGAGCAGCAGACGATGTGCTGCTCGACAATAGCCGGTTGGATGGTTCTTATCAATTAAACCTGCCCGACCAGGCTGTTACACTCCATTCGCTGACCATCAGTCCTGCCTCCGGCAACCGCATCGAAGTGGTTCTGCCCTCCACAAATATTGTGGCAAATGCATTGACAATCACCGGCTCCGGGCTGCTGCTCGATTCCGGAGCGGTATTCCGCAATGCTTCGGGGCTTTCCGGCGGGGAATCGCTGAGCATTGCCGATTCCATCCGCATACGCAACGGAGCCGCTTATATTCATGCTACCCGGGCCGCCCATGCTGCGGGTATTGTCGATATTCTGTCCATTGCACCCGGCACGGAATACGGCATATTTCAATTCGATGTACCCCGCGCTTCCTATACCATTTCGGTGAGCAATCGCACCTATGGCTCCCTGGTATTGAGTGCAGCGACCTTCGGATCGACAGTCAATTATACCGGCAGCGGCAGCAATCCCCTTCATGTGCGCGGCGATCTGCGGATAGGCATGAACGTGAATCTCAGCCTGAACCTGAGCGGTTCGCGGGGAAACGTGGAAGTGGATGGTGATTTTATTCAGCAGGGCGGCACGCTGAACCTCGGAAGCGGCGCGGCCAATACGACCTCATTGCAGGTTGGCGGCGACTGCACCCAACTGCCGGGTGCGCTGATCACAACGACCAGCCTGGCGGGCACGTCCGTCGGGCTGAACGGAAAAAATATTCAATGGCTTTCTTTTGCAGGCGCACTGAGCAATGGCATTGTTTTCAGCCAGCAGAATGCACAGGGGTCCCGCCTGCTGCAACCGTTGCGGCTGCCCTTGCGGTTTGAATTGCAGCAAGGTGTAATGTATACCAGCGAAGACGCTCCCCTGATCTTATTGGCAGGCTGCAGTTTGCAGGCTGACAGCACGGGTACCGGCAATGCCTATGTGGACGGGCCAATGCGCAGGGAGGGCTTGAACAATGAGCCCTATGCTCTTTTCCCGGTAGGTAAAGCGGGCAGTTTGCGCTGGCTTGAACTGAAGGAAGCCAGCGGGAATTTTACCGTTGAATATCAGAACGAGGACCCTGCCGTACTGGGCGGTGCGGCGGGCCCGGGCATTGATCATATCTCTAAAACCGAATACTGGACGATAAAGGCCGATGGCGAGGCAGCCGCCAATATTGAATTGTCCTTCGCGTCGCCGCAGAGCGGCGGCGTAACCGATCCGGATTTTCTCCAGGTGGCCTCACTTGAGTCCGGGGTATGGATCGATAATGGGCATAGCCATACGACGGGCGGTCTGGTCAATGGTTCTGTTACGAGTGAGCGGGTGGAAAATTTTAACGGTCAGGCCTATACGCTGGCCAGCAGTGAACCGCAGGAGAATCCGCTGCCGCTCACGATACTGGATTTCCGGGTGCTGAATAATCGGGGCTATCCGTTATTTGAATGGTCGGTCGGGATGCCGGAGACAGCAGATCATTTTGAATTGCTTGAATCGACCGACCGGGAACTGAAGACATTGGCGCTATTGCCGGCCGATCCCGGCGAGGCAGATTATAAATGGATGATGGCGGTTCCGGCTCCGGCTGGCTGGCATTACTACCGGCTTCGGGCAACCGATAAATCGGGTGTCGTCTCGTTAAGCCGCATGGTATCCCTGCTGATTCCCGGCGATTCCGGCATGTCGATCCGCTGGGTACCCGGCTGGCTGAATTCCGGGAATGGCTGTCTGCTGGTGAAGGCGGCGGCCGATGAAAAGCTGGAATACCGGATTGTGAATATGAGCGGCCGGGTATTGCGATCAGGGACTGTGGAAATTATCCGGGGTGAATCCAGGCTGGCTCTGGAGATCTCCGCTCCGGGTATTTACCAGTACGAGGCCCGGGACACTCACGGGAATGTTTACCGGATCCGGTTTATTAAATGAAAATCTTTCTTATGCTTTTACAGCCTTTGTTTCCAAAGCCCATTTTTCGAGAATCGACTGAATATCTTTTTTATATTCTTCGAGGGCCCTGAATTGGCTTTTGATGAAGGAATTGTCTTCGGGTTTGCCTAACACTTCATTCATTTCGCGCGGGCTGTCGTAGACCATCTGTCGGAACGGATTCCGGTAGTCCTTTTCCCTTGAGCTGAGGATGTTCCTCGTGATCCATTCTTCCGTGTGCAGGCTTTGCAACAGCAGTTCCCTGAAAGCGTCGGAGCCGGCTGTTTTGATCGAAAGACCGAATACCTGGTTCAGCACGTCGAGCGCATGGCGGAGCTTATCCTCTGTATAGGTTGCCGCCTCGATCGAATAGAAACGGTGGATATCAGCCCAGCCTTTAACACGGTCCTGGTGGATATCGCTGATGAGTTGATGGAGTGAAGATTTTTTGATGAGCTGTCCCCCGATATTTACCCAGGCTTCGGGAACACCTGGTTCCGGAAGGGCTGCCTGCAGGGTACGCAGGCTGTTTATCGCCGAAGACTTAATATGAGCAAGCAATTGTTTTACGGCATAATGAACGATCAGCTCGCGAAAGACGGGGTAGACAACGGTTGCTTTTCTGATCCTCACTTTGCGGCGGCTGTTCTCGAACCGGTCGCCGAGTATTTCCAGGGTATCGAGACCAGGTTCCTGTTTTAGCAGCAGGTCTTTGCCCAGCGCGATCAGTTCGGTTTTTGAAGGCAGTTCTCCGCCGTCGGCCTTATTGCTCAACCAGGCTTTGGCGGTCAGCTCCTGCAGGACGTCGAGGGCATGCACGAGCTCCTGCACGCTGTCGGGCGCCAGCCAGTCGAACTCTAACAATTGCAGCTTATCGCTGCGTTTGTCGCGGTCCACATACTTCCAGGCATTCCTCGCTAATGCATACATATTATGCAGGAACCAGTAGCCCGGCATGATCATGAGCTCATCCTTCGATACGTCGTTGCTCACTAATGAAAAAGGCAGGGGTATATCGAGCTCGTTGGGATAGTCGCCCTTGGCGATGATGATAAAAGAAGCAAAACGTGAATTGTGCTTCACGCTTACGCAGAGTCCGGGCCAGAAGCCGCGGCCTGCGACGAGCTCGCCATCGGCGCCGCGGGAATTATGATTGGATCCGATCGTAGCGCCGGCGGCCATATTCGACTGGCCCAGCAGGAGCGATGCGCATAAAAAGGAATTGTTATGGTGCTGCTCGTGGGCAGGGAAGATGAGTGAATTGAGCACTTCGCAGCAGGAAATGGTCGCATTATTCCCGAGATAAGAATTGATCAGGCGGGCGCCGTATTTAAGCTGGGAATGTGAAGCGAGGATAAAGCGTACTGCTTTCACGCCGTAGAAGATCCGGCATCCGGGCCCGATAATGCCGTTCACAAGCTCACAGCCTTCGCCAATCTGCGTGGCTTCTTCGGCCGTCGAGTTGATGGTAAGATTCTTGAGTTTATTCGCGCCCTTCAGGTAGGCGTCGGCGCCGATGCGGACGTCCTTGATGATCTTGCAGTTCTTGATCACGGTCCGGTCGCCGATAACGCCATAGTATCCTCGCCGCTTGTCGAAGGAGGTCTCGGTGAACTCGCGCAGTTTGGATTGCAGGATGGCATCATCCCGGAAGCGGCTCCAGATCCAGGCATCGCCGGGCAGCATCCCGTCGAATGGAATGATGCTGCGGCCGCCGTTCTCATTGCAGATCTCAAGCTGGATGCGGATAGATTCCGGTTCGCCCTGCTTCAGGATCCCGTTGCCGAATTTCGCATGATCGGTCGTCGCAAGCTCATTGATATTGATCAGCATCGCATCGTTGCCGATGATATAGTGACTTAAATAGCCTACGTTTTCGATCGCAACATTGTTGCCGATATCGCAACTGATGATGGTGCTGTTATAAAGACCGACAGGTCGGCGCAGGTTATGGAATTCGAGAAAATAGGGTTCAAGCTCTCCAATGCGCACGAGACCGAAGAAGTTGCAGTTGCGCACCAGCTCCGGATGAAAGGTGTCGGCCACCATCACCTTGCTCCAGTTGTCGGACGTATTGCCATTCTGATTAAGCCTGGCCACTTCGTCTAAGGTGAGCGAGCGATACTTGATCCGGGACTGGTTCTGTTCATCCCGGAGATAATATTCGTCTTTGCCTTCCGGCAGGTATTCGGCAGGAATGAAACCGTATCCAAGTCCTCCGAGCGGTATCCGGCTGATAGTATTCATAATAATAATCCGGTTGGCGTTTATTCGACGGTTACGCTTTTGGCGAGATTTCTGGGTTTATCCACATCGAAGCCCTTGGCCATGCCTAAATAGCAGGCAAAGAGTTGAAGCGGGATGACGCTGAGCAGGGGCGCCACCAGTTCATCGGCGGCTGGCGTCTGCATGGTATCGTCGGCGAGACTGGCAATGAGCTCATCACCTTCCGTGATCACGGCGATGACTTTTCCTTTCCGGGCCTTGATCTCCTGAATATTGCTGACGATCTTTTCGTAGTAGGCGTCTTTGGTCGCCACGAATACGGAAGGCAGGTGTTCATCCACCAGCGCAATGGGTCCATGTTTCATTTCCGCTGCCGGATAACCTTCGGCGTGGATATAAGAGATCTCTTTCAGCTTAAGGGCGCCCTCGAGAGCGACCGGAAAATTCAATCCCCGGCCAAGGTAGAGCACATCGCGGGCATCCTTGTATTTCGCAGCGAGCTCACGAATATGATCTGCTCCCTGGAGGAGCTCGCGGATCTTGTCGGGCATGGCCTGAAGCTCCATGAGCAGTTTGATGTATCGCTCTTCGGAAATAGATTTCCTTTCCTGGGCGATTTTCAATCCGATCATCATGAGCACCACCAGTTGCGCGGTAAAGGCCTTGGTGCTGGCCACACCGATCTCAGGCCCGGCGTGGGTATAGGCGCCGGCATGGGCAATGCGGGATATGGAAGAACCGACCACATTCACCACACCGAAAATAAAAGCACCCTGCTCTTTGGCTTTCTCGATAGCGACAATGGTATCCGCCGTTTCGCCGCTTTGGGAAATGGCGATGATCACGTCGCCCGGATGGATCACGGGATTGCGATAGCGGAATTCGGATGCATATTCCACTTCCACGGGAATGCGGCAGCATTCCTCGATAAAATATTCCGCGATCAGTCCCGCGTGCCAGCTGGTGCCGCAGGCAACGACAATGATGCGTTTGGCATGAGTCAGTTTGTCGAGGTGGTTTTGCACGCCGGCCATGGTGATGGTTCCCTTCTGCACATCGAGCCGCCCGCGCAGGCAGTCGAAGACCGTATCCGGTTGCTCAAAGATTTCCTTGAGCATAAAGAAATCGTAACCGCCTTTTTCGATTGCCGTGAGCTCCAGGTCGAGCTTTTGAATATTGGGGGTCAGCTTCTCATTGCCAAGATTCTTGAGGATCAGCTCATCGGTCTTGATGATGGCCAGCTCGTAGTCATTTACATAAACGACCTCCTTGGTGTACTCGATGATTGGAGAAGCATCGGAAGCTAAGAAATGTTCACCCTTGCCAATGCCGATCACGAGGGGGCTGCCTTTTCTTGCGGCGATAATGGTATCGGGATGGTCTTTGTCTAACAGTACGATCACATAGGCGCCTACTACACGACGAAGCGCAATGCGCAGCGCCTCCTCCAGCCTGCACTGGTTGGTATCCTGAATGTATTCGATGAAGTTGAGCAGGACTTCGGTATCGGTATCGCTCTTGAAAGGATAGCCTTTTTTGGTCAGTTCGTTCTTCAGCTGGGCGTAGTTCTCGATGATCCCGTTGTGGATCATGGCGAGGCGTCCGCTGGCGGAAAGGTGGGGATGAGCGTTGCGGTCGCTCGGTTCGCCATGGGTTGCCCAGCGGGTATGACCAATGCCGGCGTTAGCGTGCACGTCTTTTCCAATGGTGCTTTCTTCGAGTGCGGAAACCCGTCCCTGTTTTTTATATACACGCAGGTCACCGTTGAGCAAAGCGATGCCGGCGCTGTCATAACCCCGGTATTCCAGTCTTTTTAATCCTTTCAGAATTACCGGGTAGGCTTCTCTTGGGCCGATATAAGCAACGATACCGCACATAGTTGAATCAGGGTTTTTGCAACATTAAGAATTCTGTCAGGCCATCATGCCCTGCATGAAATAGCTGGCCACCGTGAAATAGATAATGAGCCCGGTCACATCGACCAGGGTTGCTACGAAGGGAGCCGAGGAAGCCGCAGGGTCTGCGCCGAGCTTTTTCAGGGCGATGGGCAGCATGCTGCCCGAAAAAGTGCCCCAGAGCACGACACCGACCAGGGAAAAGCTGACCGTGAGGCCAATCAGTTCCCAATGCGGTTTGTAAATATCCTTAAAAATTCCGTTTACCATGAGCAGATGCCAGGTAAAAATGCGGATAAAGCCAATGGTTCCCAGGATAGCGCCTAATACCAGCCCGGAAAGCACTTCCCGGCGCATTACCCGCCACCAATCGCTTAAGGTAATTTCTCCCAGGGCCATGGCCTGGATAATGAGAGTGGATGCCTGCGAACCGCTGTTGCCGCCGCTGGACATGATCAGGGGAATGAAATTGGTGAGGATCAGCACCTTGGCCAGTTCGTCATTATAATAGGCCATGGCGGTGGCCGTAAGCATTTCACTCAGGAAGAGGATGATAAGCCATCCCACGCGCTTGCGGATCAATTGGAAAAACGGTGTTTCCAGGTAGGGATGATCCAGGGCTTCGGAACCCCCGATCTTCTGGATGTCTTCCGTCAGTTCTTCGGTGGCGACCCAGAGTACGTCGTCGATGGTCACGATGCCGAGCAGTACATGGTTGGCATCGAGTACGGGCAGGGCCACCCGGTTATTCATTTTGAACGTCTGACTGGCCGTCTCCTGGTCGTCGGTCACGTTTAGATAGACATAACGGTTATCGATCACGTCGGCGATGACCTTGTTGGGATCGGCCAGAATGATTTCCCGTATCCTGATATCGTCGATGAATACCCCTTTATCATCCACCACGTAGATCACGTCGATGGTTTCGCTGTCCTTTCCTTCGGAACGGATATGGCGGATGACTTCCCGGACGGTCCAGTCCTTCTGCACGGCGATATAGTCGGGCGTCATCAAACGGCCCACGCTGCTTTCCGGGTAGCCAAGGAGCGAGAGGGTAATCTTCCGCTCTTCGGGGTTCAGCATTTTAATGAGCTCCTTTACCACTTCGCTGGGAAGGTCTTCCAGAAAAGAAGTGCGGTCATCCGCGGGCAGTCCGTTCAGCAGTTCGGCGGTCTTGGAAGGCACCTGTTCCTGGATGATCCGTTTCTGCGTCGGGAAATCCAGGATCTTGAACGTGCTGATGGCCCGGTGCATGCTCAGGCTGCCGAGGATCAGGGCTTCCTGTTCGGGGAAGCGGTTGATGAGCTCGGCAACATCGCTGATGTTCTGCCTGTCCAGCAGGGCATGCAGACCTTCGGCATCGTCGGCATGGAGCAGCTCCTGCAGCTGTTCCTCCAATGCTTCCAGCGGACTTTCCTGAGTTTCTGTGGCCATCCGCCAAATTTACAGCGTCGCCTTGATAAATTGCAACAGGAAACCATTCGATAACGGGCTATTCATAAACGAATTCATGATTTTACCTTCACTCTTCATTGCACCGGCGCAGGGCCGGGGTCGCGGTGTGTTCACCAGTGAGTTTTTACCCCGGGGCACCACCGTCGAATTGTCGCCGGTCATTGTGATGGATGAACCGGATAAGAAACTGTTAGATCAAACCCGGCTGCATGATTATATTTTTCACTGGGGCGCCGATCAACGGGCCTGTTGCGTGGCGCTCGGATATCTTTCTCTCTACAATCACGACTACCAGGCCAATTGCGACTACGAGATGGATTTTGACGACTGCCTGATCCGCATTACTACCTTGCGCGACATCGGACAGGGTGAAGAACTCTGCATTAATTACAATGGCGTCTGGAACGATGAAAAGCCCGTCTGGTTCGACCAGCGCTGACCTACTTCCTGGTCCTGTTGAGCACGGGCGCATACCGGAAAGAAAACAGGAATCCGAAGCTGTTCATTTTTATCCCCGCGATGCCCATGCCGCGAAAAGGAATGCGGACAAAGGGCTCGGCCTGAAAGGAAAAGCCTTTGCCGAGCGACTGCTCCAGGCCCGCCGACAGATCGCCGACAGACAGCCAGTAATTGCAATGCTCGTTGCTTGTATTTTCCCATTCGTATGCGCGGCCGGCATTATGGAAATAGTAAATATAATCCTCGCGCCTCAGCAAATAGGACGAAAGCCCGGCATTCACAAGCACTTTTGTTTTTCCCTGTTGAACCAGATCATAGCGCAGGGTCAACGGTATTTCAAACAAGCTGGAGCTTCCATTCACCGATTCGATATGCGGAAAGCTGCCGAATGGCCCCACGCCAAAGGGTGGTGGTCCGCCGGGCTGGAAAGGCTTGCTGTCGGCCCAGTAATATTTCGTCGTATACTGAAAACCGGTATTTATCGAAATCCGGCGGGTAAGATAATAGCCGACGCTTATGCCGATATTATTGCTGAGCTGATTGTTATTCGTGCTGCCCGCCTGGGTATAATCAGGCCCCATTACCAAACCAACTACCAGCGAGCGGTTGACCTGCAGTGATTTTGACGGTTTCGGAGAAGACGGTTCGTTCTGTGGGAACCGGTTCAGCGAAGCATCATTGCCGCGCACCGCCGGACGGCCGGAAAGGGTAACGGGCATGGGCAACTGCACCTGGGCGTCAGGCCTGAGATTATCCGAAGCGTCGGCTGATGCGATGTTCGAATTGTTTGAAGCGTTGGCTGATGCCTTATCCGGGTCGTTGTTCAGGCGCGGATAGCTGGCCGAACTTAAAACGGTTGTTCCATTGCCGAAAGCGGCATTTGAAGGATGGCCTGAAAGGCCGAAGTCGCCTGCGGATCCGCGAATGTCCGTATGCCCTGCTTTATTTGACTCAGGACTGGCGGCCGATTTGCCAACGAGCGGAGCATTAATTGACTTTAAAGCATGGATGCTGTCTGCCCGCGAAATGGCGGTTGCCGCGGAACCGCTTGCGTTTTGGAGCGTTGCGGCTTCCGTAGTATGACTGGCGTTTTCAACAGGGGCTTTTAGTGTAGAACTGGATCGATGTTTTATGTTTTTGATGGTGAAATAGGTGATACCGGTGACCAGCAGGACGGCAGGCCCCCAGATCAGGGGTCTCATCCTGAAAAAAGCGCCCGGCTCCGGAGGGTGTTCCGGCAACTGGCGGGTAAGCTGCTGCTCAAGCTTGTTCCACGACAAGAGACTGTCGTCCGGTTCATAATATTCTGCAGCTTCCCGGCTCAGACGGTCTATGTCTTTATCGGATAGGTGCGACATAAGATTTCATATCAGTTTTTTTGGTCAGGATCTTCCGGAGGTTTTCTCTTGCTTTGGATAAGTTCGATTTTGACGCGCCCACAGAAATGCCCAGCTCTTTCCCGATCTCTTCATGCGTCAAGCCTTCTATTACGAAGAGGTTGAACACCGTTCTGTAAGCCGGCGAAAGCAACCGGATGGCCTCAATGATCTCTTTATACGACAGTTTATCCAAACCGGTTTCCCCGTGATCGGCGATTTTTTCCGCCTCTTCTGAAACCAGCTGCCCATGAATATAGCTCGCGTTTTTTCGATAATAATCGATGCAGGTATTCACCAGAATGCGCTTGAACCACCCCTTGAGGGCAATGGAGATCTCAACATGACGATGCTCGTCGAACTGGTTGATATTTTTGAACAATTTGGTAAATCCTTCATTGACGATTTCCTCAATCTGACTGTTGTGATGCTGATACCGGTAACAGATCTTCACGGCATATCCCTTCAGGAGATGATACAATTCCTTCTGACTGCCCCGGTCATTTTTCCTGCAGCCTGCTATAAGTGCGCTAATTTGCTGGTTACCGTTTGCCAAAAGATGTTAAGGTCTTTAATAAAGTGAAGTTAATAGCGCTTATACTTCAGCTCTTTAACCTTTACGCAAAGGTATTGTTAAAGGTTGCTCAAGGCGATAGCGAGATCGGCGGTAATAAATAATTGAACCTGAAGATTTTCCTTTGTCGCTAACAGCGCGATCATCCGGGCGTCGGTGAGTTTCCCAAAAGAGGAAATGCCCGTTGTAATTTGCCGGTTCATGTGCTGCTCCACCATGGGGCGGTTGGAGTTGACCAGGGCGGCGATATCGAGATATGATTTTCCCTGAATGGTATTCCGGATCTTGTTGCGGAACAGGCTTCGGGCAATTTTTAAAGCCAGGTCTTCTCCTTCCAGCGAATAGCGGATATCGCTCAGTTCGAGGGTTTGTTTTGCGCTATCGAGTTTTGGAAGGCCTGTGAGCAGGAGGCTGCCATGATTGCTGCCTGCAAAATCCACGCGGATGCTGATCTCGTTATTTTCCGAGCCGCTGACGGAAGCATCTTTTACCACCAGGGTCCTTCCTTTTACTTCGAACACCCGGTTATGCAGGCTGTCGCGCAATACGCGGGTAAGGAATGCCCAGTCGTAAACCAGGTTCAGATAGAGCTTTACGCCGCTCCGGGTATCGGTTGGCAGCAGCGCAGGAAAGGCCGGCAGCGGAAAATGATTGGTTGAATCGGAAGTGAAGAGCGGGTGGCAGGACATGCCCACAGAAATAGCGAAACTGTCTTTGGCATAGTTGAGCTGGCCGATTCTGACGGAAGCCGGGTTGAGCTGCAGGTATCCATAATTTCCGAAAGCCACTTTGCGGAAGCCGCTGTCGCGCGCCTGCTCCACATATTTTGAGAAATTGAATCCGCCAATGGTCTGGTCCATCGCCGAAGCAAAGCCCAGCAGGGAGGAGCGGATGCTGTCGGTCACGAGTTGGGTAATATCGGTTGCAAATGCGGAGACCTGGCATTTGTCAATCGCCTGTATGGAAGTGACAGTGGTGGTGGTCCGCACCCGGTAGTCCGGGAGAAACTGCAGCAGGCTTTGCAGCGACATATTCACTTTTCGCAAAGGCTGGGGCGGGAAACCGCAGGCGCCGGAGATCCACGGTGTCATCGGAATGCCTGCTGTGCAGAGACATTTGCTGCCGCCTACCTGGTAGTTACCGCTGAAATAAATGCTGATCAGATTATTGCGGCAACCTACGTGCAGGGCGGAACGGGTGAACCGGTATTTGTACCTGAAATCACAGGAAGGCTGTACGAACTCGGGCCAGCCGTCGGAAGTGAATGTTAATGGAACGATCTTCTCCACCTGTTGCATGATAGGCGTTGCCGCAATATGGATCGGAATATCAATTTCCGAAGCCGGCAATTCAGGAAGGGTTTGCGGCGCTTTGACTGTGCTGATCTTCTTTGTTGAAGAACAGCCGGCCAGCAGAAATATCAGCAGGAGCAGCGTAAGGCCAAAGGGTATTTTCAAACGGGAATTGGAGATCATCGGCATACGGGGACGAATATAATACCCTGTTTCTAAAGGTGGGAATTTTTTTATTCATCCGGTGTTGCCGCTCCGGTTCACCGCCGATCAATGCGCCGCGGTCATCAGGCTATAGGTATTCATTTCGCCATCGTAAATCAGCTGTACGACGAGCCAGCCGGTGCCGGTATTGCCGGGAATATGAATAGCGTACTGCGATTGACCTGAAAGAGAGGCCATGTAGACAAGCCTTCCTTCGGCGGTAAAGATCCGGATCATCGCCGACTGTACCGATGGGAAGCGGACATTAAAATCACCGTTAATGCAGGGATTAGGGAAGAGCCTGATGACGGCTGCCGGTTTCACAGTGAAGGAGATGATCTTGGAGTAGGCAACGACTCCATTGGCATCTGTCGATTTGATCCGGTAGTCATTTTCTCCGTCTGCCGGTGAAGCATCGGTATAGGCATAATCTGTTTCCGAACCATTTGCCTGCATTGTAGCGATCGGGCTGAAACGAATTGCATCGGTACTATGCTCCAGTTCCAAGGTAACATTACCGGAAATATCGCTCAGTGACCAGGAGAGCCGGATATCATGAGCGGTCTGTACCCCCTTGAAATTGCTGAAAGTTACCGGCAATACCGTAATGGGCAGTACTCCCGTAGAACTCAATACAGCACCTCCGTAGTATTTTCCCTGCGAACAGGCATTCTGTCCGGCGCCGCCACAGTTCTGGTTATTGTTGGTGGTTGTATATGTTTTATGGTTACTGGACGAGGTATAGGTGTTCCAGCTAAGGTAGTAGTTGTTGACATTGGCTACTATTAGCATGGAAGAAGCATCGACCAGGTTCAGCTGACCATAAAAAATAAAATAAGCTTTACTTGATTTGCTCCCGTCGCCGGCAGTGATCGTACTGCTGTTGTTCAGGTTCACCGTGGAGGAGTTTGAAAGAAAATAGGTGTTGTCATCAAAATAAAGATGGCTGTTGTCCAGGTTCAGCTGGGCATTGCTTGTAAAAGAGGATGTATTCTGGAACGTAAACGTAGAATTGGTTATCGTCAGCGTTCCGTTCGACGTGAAACTGGACGAGCCCGATATTACTGCGGTAACATTGTTAAAACTGTTACTGCTATTGAGGGCGAACGAAGACGTCGACGTAATTGTGCTGTTGCTGATCGTGGTTGACTGAAATGAAAAGCCGGATGTTATTTTAAGCGTTCCACCCGTTATAGTGCATTTATCGCACATGCCTCCATTCGTGTTCAGGTTAAGTGTTACTCCCGGAGATATATTGATCACGCAGCTGCCGCAATAGGAAGGGAAAGCGCTGCTCCAACTGGTATTCGAAGTAATATTATAAGTTGTTGCTGCCTTTGATTCGGCTGCAAAGCACCAGGTCATAATCAACAGTGTAAAGATCCTTCTCATAAATACAGATTAGTGCGATGGGTGTATCGAAGCAAGTGCCAACTTGCAACAGGCTGATTTTTAACCTCTTGAGTTATGCCAGCCGAAGGATTTTTTCCCAATATGGGAGCGGGTTCCCAAATGTTGAGCTATCTTAATGTCGTGGAGGATGATACCGGGTGCAGAGAAAGACGGAGAATTTTCTTTCCACCCGGCCGTTTTTTTTCACCAGGATGGGCTGGAGGGAAACGATGCTGTCGAAAAACTGCCGGTAGTTGGACGGTATGTTTTCGGACTCGTTCTGCAAGTCGTCAAAACGGGGATTGGAATCGATATAGATGGCATTCCGGT
>DASZRP010000102.1:0-32207 GCA_035548895.1 Puia sp.
AGACGGCGATTCGGCAAGCCGGAACAATACGGATACGGTGATGCATCAATATGAAAAGACCGCAACCTTCAATGCCTGCCTTATTGCGATCAACGATTTCGGATGTGCAGATACCGTCTGCCAGCCCGTCGATGCATTAGTCAATCCCCTGTTGGACGTGCCGAATGCCTTTACGCCCGGACGATTTGGCCAGAACAGTGTAGTGATGGTAAAAGGATTCGGCATCGTCAGCATGAACTGGAGAATTTATAACCGTTGGGGACAGCTTGTTTTTCAATCCAATAATCCGAACATGGGCTGGGATGGCACTTGGAAAGGAACCCCGCAACCGATGGATGTATATGCTTATACACTTGAAGCTGTTTTTTTCGACGGCACCAAAACGACCCGCAAAGGAGATATTACCCTGATCCGGTAAAAAACCGGCTTCCTTTGAAGCTGGAAAAGGATTGATTATTTTTAACAAATTCATTTGACCGAACCGTGCTTGTTTTGCATAAATTTTAAATTAAAAGATTTGCTGAGGCCTGGCATTTTATTCCTGCTTTGTTTATCCTGCTGCTGCGCGAGCAGTCTTGCGCAGGAGATCGCACCCAACCTGGAGTTCATTGAAAACAAAGGTCAATGGGATTCCCGCGTCGTGCTCAAAACACAATTGGAAAATGGTAGTCTGTTCCTCGGGCATCAGGGGTTCCGGGTGCTTCTGCATGATCCTGCTGAACTGGCGCGGTTCAGCGATGGACATATGCCTCCGGCCGGCAAAGACTCCGGTTCGTCGCCGATGCGTGCCCTGAATGGCCGTCCGAAAACGCTGCGCTCCCATGCTTACGCCGTAAACTTTCTGAACGGCAATAAAGCTGTCGAAATTATTCCCGATAAACCGCTGGATACTTATAACAATTATTTCATAGGAAACGACTCTACCAAATGGGCGAGAAATTGTCGGGTATACCAGGGCGTTACCTATAAGAACATTTATCCCGGCATCGATGTGCGGTATTATACGGCCGATGGGAAATTAAAATACGATCTTATTATTCACCCGGGCGCCAATCCGGAAAATATCGCCTTACAATACGAAGGCGTGGATGGACTGACCGCTAAAAATAACCGGCTGCAGATTGCCACCTCGGTTGGGGCTGTCAAAGAACTGGAGCCTTTTGCTTACCAGTCGGGCGACCACGGACGTGAACAGATCAGTTGCCGGTATCGCGTTTCCAAAGACCATATTGTGCGGTTTGAATTAAAGAATTATAACAATAAGCGCGTATTGGTGATCGATCCTACCCTGGTCTTTTCCACTTTCTCCGGCAGCCGGGCCACCAACTGGGGCTTTACGGCAACGCCAGGACCCGACGGAACTTTCTTTGCCGGAGGGATCGTGTTTTCAGACGGGTTTCCCGTTTCCACGGGAGCGGTTCAGGGTGCTTTCCAGGGAGGCAAGTTCGATGCAGCCATTATCAAATACAGCAGTAACGGAAGGAACCGGCTCTACGCTACCTATATTGGCGGAAATTCGGAAGAATGCCCGCATAGTATGATCTCGGACGCCCGGGGCAATCTGGTCGTCATGGGAAGAACCTATTCCACCAACTTTCCATTCCAGACTTTTTTTGGTCCTGGCGGCGGCTGCGACATGTTTGTGGTTAAGTTGAACGCGGCGGGGAACGCCTTGCTCGGTTCAGCCCGGATAGGCGGCAGCAAGTATGACTGCGTGAATGTAAAGGATCAATTGAACGGCGAAGCGCCTGAAGAAGCGATGTCGCTGATCAAGAATTACGGCGACGACTCGAGAAGCGAAGTAGTACTGGATGGCTCAAATAATATTTATGTGGCAGCCACTACCCGGTCCGACAGCGATTTTCCAATAACGACCGGCGTATTTCAATCCACTTATGGCGGCGGCGATCAGGATGGCGTAATTGTAAAGCTCTCGCCCGATTGTCAAAACCTGCTCTTTGCGAGTTATCTCGGCGGCTCGCGGGAAGACGCCTGTTTCGTGCTGAAGGTAAATCCCATTACCGGCGACATTTACGTTGCCGGCGCAACAGCCAGCAGTTCCGATTTCCCGGGAGACAAATCGGGCACTATTCAGGGCGCTTATGCAGGCGGCGTTTGCGATGCATTCGTATCCATCATCAGCAACGACGGATCCACACTGCGCAAAACAACCTTTCTGGGAACCAGTGGATTCGATGCCATTTACGGAATCGAGTTCGATAAAAAGGGATTTCCCTATATCATGGGGTCAACCACCGGAAACTGGACAACAACTTCCAACGTTGCCTTTATTAATCCGGGAGCCAAGCAATTTGTCGGCAAGCTGATGCCCGACCTTTCCGCTTACGTTTATTGCACTACGTTTGGAAAGGCCGGTAACAACCCCAATATTTCACCAGTGGCATTCCTGGTCGACCGCTGCGAGAATGTCTACGTGTCAGGCTGGGGAGGATGGCTTTTCGCTACGCGCGATCCTTACGGTCTTACGGGCACCGTCGGCATGCCGGTTTCCTCCAATGCGATCAAAAAGACGACAGATGGCCGCGACTTCTATTTTATCGTGATCCAAAAAAATGCATCGGCCCTGCTCTATGCAACCTTTTTCGGGCAAAACGATGGTCCCGAAAGTGTAAGCGAACATGTTGACGGAGGAACCAGCCGCTACGACCAAAACGGGATCATTTACCAGGGCATATGTGCCAATTGCGGAGCCCATAGTCTCACCCCATTCCCCACAACGCCCGGCGTATGGTCGCCGCGGAACGGGACCGGGGGAAGCGGGTGTAATATGGCTGCGGTAAAGATTGCTTTTAATTTTGCCGGCGTGGGTGCGGATCCCCGCTCGCTGATCAATGGTCATTACGACAGTTCGGGATGCGTTCCTTTAGACGTGCAGTTCGTGGATACCCTGCGCAATGCCAAACAGTATATCTGGAATTTCGGAGACGGCAGTCCGGATACAATAACCACTTCCTATCAGATCAGCCATACGTTCACAGCTGTGGGCACTTACCGTGTACGGGAAATTGCGATCGATTCCAACTCCTGCAATGTCAGCGATACCGCTTACCTGAATATCCGGGTCCGTACCGACCGGGCCGTTCTTGATTTCGATATTGCCAAGCTGCCTCCCTGCGAGTCGCTGAATTATCAATTCACGAACGAATCCACGGCCCCGCCCGGAAAGCCATTTCAGCCGAACGCCTTTACCTGGGATTTTGGGGATGGAACGCGGATAACCGGCCCCGGCCCTTTTACACACTCTTATCCGGCGCCAGGAACCTATCCCGTCCGGCTGGTATTGCTCGATACTTCCTATTGTAATTTCCCGGACAGCCTGACCAAGGAGTTGCGGGTATCGCCGCAGGTAAAAGCGCAATTTGAGATCGCCGACGGATGCGCTCCCTATTTTGCCAGTTTCAATAATACCAGTCTAGCCGGACAGCAGTTTTTCTGGGATTTCGGAGACGGCGGAACTTCAACAGAGGTCAATCCAGTTCATTTATATGAAAATACCGGTCAGTACACCATTTCGCTCGTCGTTATAGACAGCGGAACCTGCAACATCAAAGATTCCACCACGAGAACCATTCAGGTGCATGATAAGCCCAAGGCCGCTTTCAACACAAAACCGGTTCCTCCGGAATACAATGTTCCCACTGTTTTTGAGAATCAGTCTTCCGGCGGAATCCATTTCACCTATTATTTCGGCGATGGCGATTCAACCGATATAAATAATATGGATACGGTAGTTCACCAGTACACCGAAACGGGTACTTATAATGCCTGCCTGGTAGCATACAACCAATATGGCTGTGCGGATACCGTCTGCCAGAATGTGGACGTGCTCATCAATCCCCTGTTGGATGTACCCAATGCATTTACACCCGGGCGTTTCGGACAAAACAGTATCATTACCGTGAAAGGATTTGGAATCGCTGTCATGGACTGGAAGATCTACAACCGCTGGGGGCAGGTCGTTTTCCAGTCAAACAATCCATACTACGGATGGGATGGTACCTGGAAAGGCGTTCCGCAGCCCATGGACGTGTACACCTATACCCTTGAAGCAACCTTTACCGATGGAACAAAAACAACCAAGCGGGGAGATATTACGTTAATCAGGTAAGCTGTATCTTTATGGCCTGAGGGAGACTGCATTATGCTTAAGATCCGCAAATCGTTGATAATCATCATGCTGTTGCTGTTTCTTGGCCTGGCCACGAACGCTCAGGATCTTCATTTCTCCCAATGGTTTAACTCACCGCTCACCACCAACCCGGCCAATACCGGCTTTATTCCGGACGCCGATTACCGGCTGGGAGCCAATTACCGGAATCAGTGGTCTTCCATTATGGCTGAACCGTATCGCACCATGAGCGTTTGGGGCGACGCCCAGGTAATGCGCGACCGGATCGAAAGCGGCTGGCTGGGACTGGGCGGGGTGATCCTTCACGACGTGGCCGGCGCAGGCAGTCTGAGTACCACGGAAATCTATGGCTCCATTGCCTATCACCAGATGCTTGGCTATTCAAGCCTGCTTTCCATCGGGTTCAATACCGGATGGGTGAACAAGAACATCAACAACGCCAACCTCAAATTTCCCGATCAGTTCGACGGCATGTTCTTCGACGCCAAGATGCCGACGTCCGTTGTGATCGATAAACCCAATGCCAACTACTTCGATATGCAGGTGGGAATGAACTATGCTTTTTTCCCCAATAAGAACAAATACATCAATGTCGGCTTTTCGGTTCAACACCTGAACCAGGCTAAGGAATCTTTTTTCAGCACGGAACCGGTAGGCTACGATAACCGGATCAGGCCCCGGTATATCGGCTTTGTCAACTGCAGTTTCAAGACCAGCGATCTGGTCATTATTAACCCGATGGGATATTATACCAACCAGGCCGGCGCCTCGGAGGCGGTTGCGGGACTAAACGTACAATATAATTTGTCCGGCGATGGCGATCAGCAGATCATCGGCGGACTTTATTACCGGGTAAATGAATCGGTCATCCCCATGGTGGGATTTGTTTATAAGAATATCCGCCTGATGTTCACTTACGATGTAACCACTTCTTCCCTGAAGCAATATAACAATGGGAATGGCGCCTGGGAGTTTGCGGTGATCCGGCCGGGTGATTATGACGAATATAACGGTGACCGGCATCAGTCGCTGTGCCCGACATTCAGGCATTAAGATGATGAAAATTCCGGATCCCGAACCGCAGCAAACATTGATCTATAAATATTCTATATGAAAAAGGCGGGATTTTTATTTCTGGTTATCCTCACATGCGTAAGACTGGCCAGTGCCCAGCAAACCTATAAGCAACCCGGAGAAGGATTTGATCCTTCGCGATTGTTTATTGGCGGAACATTCGGGCTCAGCTTCGGCAGCGGATATTCGCTCATCAACGTATCGCCACAGGTCGGGTACCGGTTCACGCAGCTGTTTGCCGCCGGCGCCGGAATAGAATATATTCATTACAGTTATGTCGACTATGCCCTGTACAAATACACGCAGAATTACGCCGGCATGAATGTTTTTGGTCGGCTTTATCCGATACGTTTTCTTTTCCTGCAAGCCCAGCCTGAACTGGATTATGTATGGGGCAAAGTGACCGACGATACCAACGGAAAGGAAGTGGGCAAAATACCCACGCAGTTTGTTCCTGTGTTATTGCTCGGCGGCGGTGCAGCGATTCCCGCAGGACGCGGAGCTGTCACTTTCAGTGTGCTTTACGATGTGATCCAAAAGTATTATTCGCCTTACTACAACCAGGCCGTGTTTAGCGTTGGATTCAGCATGGGCTTCTAACTGATGCGGTTAAAGATCTCGACCGGAGAATTGCAAAAAAGAATCTTTTCAATCTGCTGCTCGTGCAAGAAACCCTCTTTCTGCATAAGCGCGATATGCTTTTGAAGATGATTATAATAACCTGCTGAGTTCAGGATATATATCTTTTTATCGTGTATCCTGAGCTGATTCCAGGTCAGGATCTCGAACAATTCATCCAGCGTGCCGAATCCTCCAGGTAATACGATAACCGCATCGCAGCGTTCATAGATCATCTTTTTTCGCGTATGCATGTCCGGCACCACGGCTATTTCTGAAAGCCCCTTGTGCTGCTGCTCTGCCTCCACCAGTATCTGGGGAATTACGCCCATGATATGGCCTTCCTGCTCCAGCACGGCATCGGCCAGTATACCCATAAGCCCCTTATGCCCGCCGCCATAAACCAGCCTGATCTTCAGCATGGCGAGCAGTTTGCCCAATTCCTTTACCTGTTCGGCAAAGACGGGATTATTGCCCAGGTTCGACCCGCAGAAAACGGCGACAGACTCTATATGCATTCCATCCTGATCCATTCGTAAAACTAAATTCAAAATTTAAACTTGCATTTCCTAATTTTCAATTTATTAATTTATCATCGTTTCATGTCACCTGCACTACTCTTTACTTTTGTCATTGCCTATTTTGCTCTGTTGCTGTTTGTTGCCTGGCGCACGTCTAAAGGATCCAATAACGAATCCTTTTTCATCGGCAATCGCAATTCGAACTGGATGCTGGTCGCTTTCGGGATGATCGGCACCTCCCTTTCGGGTGTCACTTTTGTGAGCGTACCCGGAGCAGTCGCGCGTGAATCCTTTGCTTATTTCCAAATTACCATTGGCTATTTCCTGGGATATATCCTGATTGCGTTTATCCTGTTGCCCCTGTATTACCGTCTTCAACTCACCTCTATTTATAACTACCTCGACAACCGGCTCGGAAGAAATGCATACAAAACAGGAGCCGGGTTCTTTATACTCTCCCGCGTATTGGGGGCCACAGCGCGTCTATATCTGGTAGTGAATATTTTGCAGGATGCCATTCTCTCCAGTTTCCACGTGCCTTTCTGGCTAACCACGCTGATCATCCTGCTCATGATCCTGCTCTACACCTACGAAGGTGGCGTAAAAACCATCGTATGGACCGATACCCTTCAAACCACCTGCATGCTTGGGGGACTGGTCGTCTGTGTAATCTATATACTGCACCATTTGAACCTGAGCCTGCCGGCAGCCATGGATGCCATGCACGCCAAAGGTTATTCCAAAATATTCTTTACCGATCCCTCGGATAAATTATTTTTTGTAAAACAAATTCTCGCAGGCATGTTCATTACCGTGACCATGACCGGTATGGACCAGGAGATGATGCAAAAAAGCATTTCGGTAAGAACACTGAAGGATTCCCAGAAAAATATGGTGGTACTCGGTTTTATCATGCTCTTTGTTATTTTTCTTTTTCTTTTTCTCGGCGGGCTCCTGCATCTGTTTGGTTCGGCCCAGGGCCTGGACCTGACAGGCGACAAGCTCTTTCCTGAGCTGGCCCTGCATCACATGCCGAAATTCATCTCCATCATATTCATTATCGCCCTGATATCAGCTCTGTTCCCCAGTTCCGACGGGGCCATTACCGCGCTTACCGCTTCGACCTGCATCGATATGCTGGGCATACAGCGAAATGTTTCGCTGACAGAGGACCGGCGGAAAAGGATCCGTCAGCGGATTCATCTGGTCTATATCGTCGTATTCCTTTTGTTCGTATTAGTCTACAAATGGATTTCAAGCGACAGCATGATCGGCATTATTTTGAAAGTTGCCGCCTATACCTATGGACCGCTGCTCGGGCTTTTTTCATTCTCGATACTTACCAAAAAACAGGTCAGGGACAGCGCTGTTCCGTTCGTTTGCGTCCTTTCGCCAGTCATCTGCTTCCTGCTCGACAGCTACCAGGACAGCTTATTCGCGGGTAAGTTTCATATCGGGTTAGAGCTGTTGCTGATCAACGGGCTGATCACCTTTGTCGGACTGCTGCTGATTGCAAAGCCACCGATAGAAACGAAATCCTGACCGAAAGACAAGCTTTCTTTTAGGAATTTCTTGGTAACTTTCAACAATGAAAACAAACAGATTGCCCGCCCCTGCGATTCAGCTCGCAAAACGTTTATTCTTCGGTGTTAGTTTTATTTTGATTACCCAACTGGTTCACGCGCAATGGACCTCTCTGTTCAATGGCCGTGATCTTTCCGGCTGGCATCCGCTCAACGGCAAAGCGATATACAAGGTGGAAAATGGAGAGCTCGTCGGTCAAACCGCGGCCGGCTCACCCAATTCCTTTCTGGTCACCGATAAGACCTACGGAGACTTTATCCTTGAACTGGAGTTTAAAGAAGATGCCGATATGAATTCCGGTGTTCAGATCAGAAGCGAAAGCACACCCGATTACAATAACGGCCGGGTTCACGGATACCAGGTGGAGATCGATCCTTCAACCCGGGCATGGACGGGCGGCATCTACGACGAAGCACGCAGGGGATGGCTCTATCCCATGACTTACAATCCGGCAGCGCAACAGGCCTATCGCCAGGACGCCTGGAATAAAATGCATATCGAATGCATTGGCCACACCATCCGCACCTGGATCAACGACATATATGCGGCTTCCCTCGTCGATGACATGACCAGCCGGGGATTTATTGCTCTCCAGGTACATGCTATCGCGAATGAGTCCGAAGCGGGAAGGGGGATTCATTTCAAAAATATCCGGATTCAAACGACCAACCTGAAACCAACGTCTGCAAAAGCTATTTATGTGGTGAACCTTATTCCCAACACGCTTTCCGGTGAAGAAAAAAAAGACGGCGTGCAATTGCTCTGGGACGGTAAAACGGAAAAGGGATGGCGCGGAGCTTATAAAAAGAATTTTCCCGATAGCGGCTGGGTGATCCGCGACGGCACATTGTCTGTACTTCCATCCAATGGCGAGCAGGAAGGGCTTGGCGGCGATATAGTCACGCTAAAAGAATATCATGCGTTCGATCTGCAATTCGATTTTAAACTGACGCCGGGAGCAAACAGCGGTGTCAAGTATTTCGTTAGCGAAACTTATAAGGTGAACGGCGCTTCGGCCATCGGACTGGAATACCAGGTGCTCGACGATTCCCTGCATCCGGATGCAAAACTGGGCATGAATGGCGACCGGACCCTGGCTTCTTTATATGATCTTTTTCCTCGCCAGCAGATCAAAAATGCGATCAGACCTATCGGTGAATGGAATCACGGCCGGATCATTGTGTACCCGAATAATCATGTCGAACACTGGCTGAACGGCTATAAAGTGCTGGAGTATGAACGCGGCTCCGCCGACTTTAAAAAGGCCGTGTCGATCAGCAAATATAAAAATTGGGAAAACTTCGGTCTTTGGGACAAAGGACATATCCTTTTGCAGGACCACGGAAACGCCGTTTCCTTCCGAAGCATTAAAATAAAAGAGTTGTAATCCCTGTCTGAAAACTCGCAAAACACCGGAATCACCTGTCAACCGTTAACCGCCAACTGTCAACTCTTCAGCCTACCTTTGCGTCATGGAACTTATTCATCCAAAGGTGGAGGATTATGCGAAGCATTTTTCGCCGCAAAAAGACCCGTTATTGAATGAGATCGAGCGGCAGACCGCAAGGCATCCCGAAAGCCAGATGCTCAGTGGCGCCGTGCAGGGCAAACTGCTTGAAATGATCAGCCTGATCGTTCAGCCGATATATATCCTGGAGATCGGGACCTTCGTCGGCTATAGTGCACTTTGCCTCGCTAAGGGGCTAAAACCGGGAGGAGAGCTTCATACCCTTGAGTTGAGGGAAGAAACAGCAGCCATTGCCCGGGAGAATTTTAAGAAATCGACAACAGGCCGCCAGATAATTTTACACACCGGAAATGCGTTAGAACTGCTTTCAGGGCTGAACAAGCCCTGGGACCTTGTATTTATTGATGCCGACAAACCCGGCTATGTGGATTATTACAGCCTGTTGCTCCCCCGCCTGAAAAGCGGCTGCCTGATCCTGGCCGACAATGTGCTGTTCCTCGGACAGGTATTGGAGGAACCGCTAAAAGGTAAAAATGCGAAAGCAATCCAGGCTTTTAATGAGCTGGTACTGGCGGATGAACGCGTGGACAAGGTCATGCTGACCGTGCGCGACGGATTACTGATGATCCGAAAAAAATAAGCCTCCGGGCAAAATGACCGCAAATAAAGGATGAAATTAAAAACGTGGATACTTAGTTTGCTGGCAGCAGTACCCGCTTTATTACGGGCGCAAACTGATGACCAGGTTACGGCCTATATCAATGCATACAAACAGATTGCCATAGCGGAAATGCAACGGTCCGGCATACCCGCATCCATCATCCTGGCGCAGGGCATACATGAAACGCAGGCAGGGACCAGCGATCTTGTATTAAGCTCCAACAATCATTTCGGCATCAAGTGCAAGACCGGCTGGACGGGCAATGTGGTGTATCACGATGACGATGCCCGTGGGGAATGTTTCCGAAGCTATGCCACAGCGGCCGATTCCTATCGCGACCATTCCGATTTTTTGATGAATAGTCCCCGCTACGCATCTCTTTTCAAGCTCAGCCCGGAGGACTATTCCGGATGGGCCTACGGCCTGAAAAAAGCCGGATACGCCACCAATAACCGGTATCCACAGATTCTCATCAAACTGATCGAAGACTACAATCTGGAGCGATATACCCTCATTGCCCTGGGAAAACTTTCTCCGGAAACGGAGTTGTTAGCGATCAACCCGGATTCTGCCATGAAGCAAAAAGCCATTGGGGGTAGTCCGGATAGTGTCACGGTCAACGCATCACATCCAGATTATCCGGATCATCCCTTTGCCATCAACGGAGCCCGCGTAATATTTGCCCGGGCGAATATTTCTCTGCTGGCCATTTCTAACCAGTACGAAGTACCGCTGCCGGCACTGCTTGACTACAACGATATGCCGGATATGGACATACTGCCTAACGATCAGCTCATTTTTCTGCAAAGAAAAAGAAAGACCGGCATGAATCCGGTTCATATTGTGCAGACCGGCGAAAATCTCTATTTGATTTCGCAGACCGAAGGTATCCGGTATAAAAGTCTGCTGGAACTTAATCACCTGAGCCCGGGGGATGAACCGGCGCCGGGCGAGAAACTGTTCCTGCAAACGATTTCGGCCTCCCGGCCCTCGTTAAAGATTCCTGGGTTAAAAAAAACAGCGAAGTCCTAAATCCTCAATCATGTCTATTATCCAGGTACACGACAAACGCTTTAAACCCTATATTTCCGAAGAAGATATCCGGAAAAAGGTCAGTGAACTAGCAGGGCGTCTGAGTCATGATTACCGGGATAAGCATCCGCTTTTTATTGGCATACTCAACGGTTCATTCATATTTGCCGCAGACCTTTTCCGGGAACTGTCGGTGGAAGCGGAGATTTCTTTTATTAAGCTGGCCTCGTATAAAGGCACCAAATCGTCAGGCCAGGTTATCGCGTCGATCGGGCTGGATACCGAAGTCTTTGGCCGGCATGTCGTGATCGTGGAAGACATTGTGGACACCGGAAAGACGCTGAGCGAGTTTCTGCCCCAGCTGCGGCATCAGCAGCCGGCTTCGCTGAAAATCGTCGCCCTCCTGCATAAACCGGGAGCCACGACCTACCCGATACAGGTAGATTACAAAGGATTCGAAATTCCTGATAAATTTGTGGTGGGATACGGGTTGGATTATAATGGTTTGGGAAGAAATACGCCGGCTATTTATCAGCTTTTGGAATAAATAGCGTTTTTAAGACAACGCGCCCAGATCCAAAGCATTCCGATTGAAAACCCTGTTGATCATATCCGTCTTACTGCTTGTTTGCCTTTCGCCGAAGGCCCAGTACTACTTACGCGGAGAGATACGCGATGATTCGAATAATCCGCTCGCCAATGTAAAAATTCAGCTTCATTCTTCCGGATACCTGTATTATTCTGGCAGCATGGGCGGCTTCGGTATAACCCTGCCGAGCCCCATGGATTCCCTTACCATTTCAGCAGATGGTTTTTACGGGACCTGTCTTGCCGTGAACGCCGACAAATACCAGAAAATCGTGCTGAAGCCTCGTTTTGCTCCCGCTCCAAAGCCTGAGAACCGGTTGATGTCCCTTACCAAGAATCTCTCTGCCGATGAGCTCAGCACCTGGACGGTAGCTTCTGAAACCTATAGTTCCCTGGTAGAAAACGAATTCCTGCCGACGGCCAGGTATCCTGAAACGGGATTTGCCATCAATGTCAACAAAGCCTCATACAGTAATATCCGCCGGTTCCTGAACATGAATAATTTTGTTCCTCCGGACGCGATCCGCATTGAGGAAATGCTCAATTATTTTCATTACAACTACCAGGCGCCGGGGCAGGATAGCATGTTTTCCGTTCGCAGTGCACTCTCTTCCTGCCCGTGGAGTATCAACAATCAATTATTGTTTCTGCAGGTCTGCGCTAAAAAGGCCGACATGGACAGTATTCCACCGGCCAACCTGGTATTCCTGATCGACGTGTCCGGATCTATGGACCTTCCAAACCGCCTGCCATTGTTGAAATCTGCTTTCAGCCTGATGGTTAACAATCTTCGGCCGCAGGATACGGTTTCGATCGTGGTTTATGGCGGAACCAACGGGGTTTGGCTTACGCCGACCTCCGGAGGGGAAAAGAAAAAAATATTGGAGTCAATTGCTCAACTCGAAGCGGGGGGCGCCACGCCGGGAGAAAGCGGAATACGGGCAGCTTACCGGCTCGCCAAGAGTCAGTACATTAAGGGAGGAACAAACCGGGTGATCCTGGCAACCGACGGCGATTTCAATGTGGGCGAGCGATCGGAGGACGAATTGAACCGGCTCATCAGCAGCTATCGTTCTTCCGATATCTACTTAACCTGCCTCGGCGTCGGTATGGGAAATTACAAAGACTCCAAACTTGAGGTACTGGCGAACCGGGGCAAAGGAAATTTTGCCTACCTGGATAATGAGAAAGAAGCTGAAAAAGTGCTGATGGAAGAATTTGCCCAGACGATTTATGCGGTAGCTAAAGACGCTTATATCGATCTGAGCTTCGACCAGAACCAGGTAAAGAGCTATCGGCTCATTGGCTTCGAAAATAAACTGAATGCGTTAGCCGATACCAGTAATGTTCTGCAAGGTGGAGAAATCGGATCGGGACATACCCTGATGGCCCTCGTGGAGATTGAGCCCAATCATCCTGCTGATTCCGGGAGAATTACCGGACCACTCGCTGAAATGAACCTTCATTACCAACTTCCGCATACTGATTCTTCAATTGCTGAACATTACGCGCTCACAGAACAACCGGCCCGTTTTGATTCGCTGTCGCGCGCATACCGCTTCTCCAGTTCGGTTGCCCTGTTCGGCACCATGCTCAAGAATTCATCGTATGCCGGCAAAACCTCCTGGGAGGATCTGATCAAAATGTCACTCGCCTGCTACGACCCCGCCGATGTTTCACAGGCAGAATTCATAAAACTCCTGGACCAGGCGAAAAAGATCTATCATAAGGCAAAGAAGAAAAAGCCAACGCAAACAGAATATTGATCAGCTTTCCAGCGGCGGCTGCGTTTTTCTTTGAAAGCTGTACATCAGATAAAACAAGGCCGGCAAAATAAAAACGCTGCCAATCAGTAAAGCCATCGCCAGCACCGTAATGCTTTTATCGTCGCCCCGCTGTTCGGTGAGTGAAAGATAATCTCCGCTTTTCATCAGGATGATGCGCGGGTAATGGAAGTAAGTCGTCGCTAACAGGATCATGGCAATCTGGAATCCGGCAAATACCCGGATAATCTTCACCTTTCCTTTTCTGATTAATGCCCGTTGCAGGAGCAGGGAGATCAGTGCAGCCACGATGGCCGCAATGCCCAATGGATTTCCGAATAACCATTGCACAAGCGGAATGCCGTTTACGACAGCAGCTAAAAAAACCAGCGCACCGGCTATAGCAGCAGCGATATTCATAGACCTGGCCTTGATAATATAACGGCTCCTGCCCTCAGGCGTTCTGGCTTCTCCAATAATAAAGACGGCGGCAAGATAACCACAGATCGCCACCGTAAAGAAACCGACTGAAACTGAAAAGAAGCTCAGCCAGGAAAATATGAACGCATCGGCAAACCCCGAAGCTTTGGGATCGATCGTGCCGGCGACAGCGCTTCCGGCAATGATGCCCAGGAAAAGCGGTGTTATGAAACTCGAATAGCGGAATATCTTGTTGTAGACTTTCTGCATATCGTCGTGTACCGCATCGTAATGGCGAAAAGCAAATGCAGTTCCCCTCGCTATAATGCCCAGCAGCATGATCACCAAGGGAATGTGCAGGTAAGTAGAAACGACGGAATAAATTTCAGGAAAGCCGGTAAAGAGAATAACGATCACAATGATCAGCCACATGTGGTTGGCCTCCCAAACGGGACCGATAGCGCGGTAGAGGGTATTGCTGGTTCTGTCCTTGTTTTTATCGGATGTAAAAAGTTCGATGATGCCCGCGCCAAAATCCGCACCGCCTAACAAGAGGTAGAACAGTAAAGACATCCAGAGAAAGGCGATTACGACGTAAAGCATGGTAGGAAAATGTGGAAATGTGAAGATATGTAAATGTGAAAATCATTTTCACATCTCCACATTATCACATTTCCACATTTATTTTGTATCATATAACTCCGGAACCATTCTGATTTGCCGATATAATAAAAAAATCACGATCAGGGCGAGGGAACAGTAGACCGCAGTAAAAAGATAAAAGGTGAACCGGATACCCGGCATTGGGGTAACGGCATCTGCCGTACGCATAACACCATAGATGATCCAGGGCTGCCGTCCTGTTTCGGTGACCGTCCATCCTGCCTCAACGGCAATAAAGCCGAGTGGCGTCGCCAATGCAAAGAGCTTCATCAGGATCGGGCTCTCCCGCCAGCTGCGCTTTTTCCAAAGGCTGAAAAAATAGATCAGGCTGATCAAAAACAAAAGCAGGCCGACGCCTACCATCACCTGAAAAGCCAGATGGGTAACGGCCACGGGCGGCTGATCTCCTTCGGGAATCTGATCCAGCCCCTGCACAGTAAAATTTGTATTGCCGGCAATCATAAAGCTGAGCATGCCCGGCAGCTCGATCCCGTAGCGGACGGTTTTATTCTTTTCATCCGGCAAACCGCCAATGAGCAAGGGCGCGTGCGAACGGGTCTGAAAAACAGATTCCATGGCGGCCAGTTTCTCCGGTTGCCTGGCTGCTACATCCTTCGCGGAAAAGTCTCCGCTGATTGGCTGGAGCACCGCGGCAACACAGGCAAAGACGGCGGCGATACGAAAAGCTTTCTGATGAAAAAGGATATTCCTTTTTTTGAGAATCATGATGGCATGCACTCCGGCTACGGCAAATCCGGTGGCGGCAAAAGCCGCAAGGCACATGTGAATCGATTGAGAAAGCCAGGCCTTATTGAACATCGCCTTCACCGGGTCGATATGAAAATATTTCCCATCCGCATAATCAAAGCCCGCCGGACTGTTCATCCAGGCATTGGCCGCAACAACGAGAATGCCGGAGACCAAACCGCTGATGCCCACAATTAAACCCGTAAACCAGTGAAACCATTTGTTGAACCGATCCCAGCCATAAAGAAAAAAACCAAGGGCAATGGCCTCAATAAAAAACGCGGTTCCCTCAAGCGAGAAAGGCAAGCCGAATATGGGACCGGCATGCTTCATAAACTCCGGCCATAGCAAGCCCAGCTCAAAAGAAAGGACTGTACCGGAGACTGCGCCTGTGGCAAAAAAGATAGCCACCCCCTTGCTCCAGGCTCTGGTGACATTACGATATACGACCTTTCCGGACCGCAGATAATAAAAATGCGCCACAGCCATAAAAAAGGGCATGACCATACCGATACAGGAAAACACAATATGGAAGCCCAGGGAGAGCGCCATTTGCGACCGGGCTGCTAAAAAATCGGTCATCTCCGAAGTTACAAAAAGCGGCAGAGATCAACCGGGCTGATCTACGCTTTCCACAAAGGTCATTTTCGGCGACAGCAAATGCATCGAAAACCAGGCAATCAGATAAGCCGTCGAACAGATCAAAAAGATGATATTGTACCCGGTATTGAGATGGCCAAGCACCTTAAAATGATCCAGGATGATGCCGACCAGCAGAGGGAACAAAACACCTCCAATAGAGCCCGCCATGCCGCCAATACCGACGACAGAACTCACGGCCCGCTTGGGGAACATATCAGATACTGTGGTGAAGAGATTAGCGCTCCAGGCCTGATGAGCCGAAGCGGCGAGGCTGATCAGCCAGACCGCCGTCCAGATATTCGTGGTGTAGCGAACAAAAAACACCGGCACCACGCAGCACGCATATAATAACATGGCTGTTTTTCGTGCCCGGTAAACCGGAAGTCCTTTTTTAATTAACCAGCCGGAAAAATAACCGCCGAGCACGCTGCCAAAACTCGCCAGCACATACACGGTGGAGACATGTATGGCCGAACGCTGCAAATCGAGATGATAGGTTGTATTGAAATACGAGGGAACCCAAAACAAGTAGAACCACCACACCGGGTCCGTTAAAAATTTACCCACGATAAAAGTCCAGGTCTGCCTTATGCGTATCAGGGAGCCCCAACTCATCCGCGTTGTACCGGCCGCGGCGAGATCAGGCTGATCGCTATGGATGTATTCGAATTCAGTCTGAGAAAGCCTTTTTTGCTTAGCCGGAACATCATACAGCCACCACCAGAAGATCAGCCAGAAAAAACCGAGCGCCCCGGTCCAAAGAAAAGCTTCCTTCCATCCATAGCTGGTAAAGATCCAGGCGATCACGGGTGGTCCGATGAAGGCCGCGATATTGGTCCCAGAATTAAAGATCCCGGTCGCAAAAGCACGCTCTTTTCGCGGGAACCATTCGGCCACAGATTTAATGGCTACAGGGAAGTTTCCTCCTTCCCCCAGCCCTAATGCTGTCCGGGCTACCGCAAAGCTGAATGTTCCTGTAGCCAGTGCATGTAGCATCGCCGCGACACTCCAGATAATAATCGACACAGTATAGCCGAGCTTCGTGCCAATCCGATCCACAATACGTCCGAACAGCAGCAGGCTTAGCGCATAGGCCGCTGTGAAGGCCATCACGATATTGCTGTAATCCTTTTCTGTCCAGTTGAAATCCTTCGCCAGGTTATCCTTCAGCAAACCAATTACCTGCCGGTCTAAATAGTTAATGGTGGTTGCAAAAAAAAGCAGGGCGACGACTACCCATCTGTACTTTCCTCTTGGTTGCAGCATCGTTAGAAGGGATTTTGGTTTAGGGTTTTCTTATGGCTTTAATATGATCCATCAGTTTAGCAGTTTGCGTGGTGAGTTCTGCAAATGATTTTTGCTGAATCAACGATTTAGTGATTAGCTTACTGCCGATGCCTACGGCAGAAACGCCCGCTCCAAACCAGGCTTTCAGATTCGCCTCTTCGGGTTCAACGCCTCCTGTTGGCATAAAGAGCAGTTCGGGGAATAATTCTTTTACAGATGACACAAAACCGGGTCCTAATAAATTGCCTGGAAACAATTTGACCATTTTTATCCTGGCACGGCTGGCCCGCATCAATTCGCTTGGCGTCATGCAGCCCGGTATCCATAAACGTTCATGATGATGGGCTACAGCAAGCACTTCTTTGGAATAACCGGGACTGATCAGAAAATCTGCCCCGGCATGCAGGGCCTTTTCAGCAGCTTCCCCATCCATCACGGTTCCCATGGCCAGCAGCAGCCCTTTGCAATCTTTCTTTGCCACCTGCTTTAATATTACCAGGTTATCCATCGCTTCCTGTCCACGATTGGTATATTCAATTACCCGCACGCCTGCCGCATATAAGGCTTTCATGATTTCGACGCTGATATCCGGATCAGGATGAAAATACAAAGGCACCAGGCCTTGCTCCGAGATTACTTTGATGATCGGGTCCTTCTTATTCATATTGAACAGCTCTTCGCTGAATTATTTCAGTACTCTGGCTGGTGGCGTCGCCCGCCTCCATGAATTTTCCAAACGCCGCTGAAGCGGCAAAACGAATGATCTTTTCTTCTGGCCACCGCTGCCTTATTCCATAGATCAGGCCGCCCATGAAGCAGTCGCCGGTTCCCACCCGGTCTACGATCTCATCGGCGCGAAACACCGGCGATTGAAAAAGACGACGGTCCTCCGAGTGCAAAGTGGCAAAATACTCAATCCCATTTTCTTTATAGTCGAACCGGAAGGTATTTGCCACTGTCTTGCAACGTGGAAATTTCTTAAATATAGCCAAAGCTGTCTGCTCCGCGTGATGATGGAAGGTCTTCGGCTTGGCACGATCCAGGGACTGTTCATGAACCGGAATACCCAGCAGATGATGAGCAGACCAAAGGTTTCCCATGATCAGATCGCAGTAAGAACAAAGCAAGCCCATATCCTGGTGAGGGTTTCTTTCCTTCCAAAGCTTCGCACGATAGTTCAGGTCGACAGAAATAGTGATGTTCTTCCTCGAGGCAGCCTCCAGCCCTTCCCGGCAAACCTCCACCAGGGTGGGGTTCAATGCCGGACTAATGGCGCTGAAATGAAACCAGGAAACATCTTTTAACAACCTGTCCCAGTCAAGCATTCCCTTTTGCAAAGAAGCAAAGGCAGAATATTCACGGTCGTAAATTACACTGCTATGCTTCATATCGGCGCCCTGAGAGAGATAGTAAGTGCCGATGCGGTTCCCCGAATAAAAAATCGTATCGATACCAATATGTTTTTCCGCAATAGCTTCCGCTATTTCTCTTGATAGTTGATGATCGGGCAGGGCTGTGCAATAGCCGACTGTTTCCTGCCAGTTGGCCAGCGCAGATGCAACATTCAATTCGGCGCCGCCGAGAAAAACCGGCATGGTTTGAGATTTCAACCAGCCTCCAGCGGGTGCGGGCGAGAACCTGAGCAACAATTCACCAAAGCACAAAACGCTTCCCATAATGCTATTTTAACGCCGCGACCGGCGCAGCATCCATATCTGTAAAGGTCTGATTTTCCCCGGCCATTCCCCAGATAAAACCATAGTTTGTTGTTCCGCATCCGCAGTGTATGGACCAAGGCGGAGAAATCACCGCCTGATGATTGCTCATGACGAGATGGCGCGTTTGCTGCGGTTCACCCATGAAATGAAATACCCGCTGGTCTCCAGGAAGATCAAAATAAAAATAGACTTCCATTCTTCGGGTATGGGTGTGCGGTGGAATGGAATTCCAGACACTGCCCGACGCCAGCATGGTAAGTCCCATGACCAGTTGGCAGCTTTGAATGCCTTCGGCGTGGATATATTTATAGATCGTACGCTCGTTGGAAGTTTGCGGAGAACCCAGATTGACAGGTGAAGCTTCGTCCTTCTTCATCAATCGGGCCGGATACTCCGCATGTGCCGGCGCGGAGAGAAAATAGAATATAGCCGGGTCTGCCGCCGATTCACTAAAAAAGCGAACCGTGCGCGTGCCTTTTCCGAGATAGCAGCAGCTCATCTTGTCAAGAAGGAATTTTTCCTGGCCTGCTTCAACAAATCCCTTTCCGCCCACATTGATAATTCCCAGTTCCCTGCGTTCCAGAAAATAGGTTGCCCTTAATTCAGGGTCCGGTTCAAGGGAAAGCGGTTGAACCGAAGCGCGCAGGCCGCCAACGATCATGCGGTCGTAGTGCGAATACACCATGTTGACGCTGCCGGGACGGATCAGCTCTTCACATAAAAATTGCTTCCGCAAGCCATCCGTTTCCATTGCAGCAACTTCTTTCTGACTTGTTTCAAAACGAATATCCATGATCGTTATTTAAAAAAGCTACCGGCCCATCCAGCCGCCATCCACCGTAAGGATCGTTCCGTGAACGTAGTCGGATGCAGCAGACGACAGAAAGACTGCCGCTCCTTTCAGGTCTTCCGGATCGCCCCAGCGCTGCGCCGGGATGCGGTCGAGGATGGCCTTGTTCCGTTGTTCATCGCTTCTGAGCATGACGGTATTATCGGTTGCAATGTATCCCGGCGCAATACCGTTTACGCAAACGTCTGCATGCGCCCACTCATTGGCCATGGCCTTCACCAGGCTCGACAAGGCGCCCTTGGTGGCAGCATAGCCCGGAACCCGGATGCCGCCCTGGAAACTGAGTAAAGAACAGGTGAAAATGATTTTTCCTTTGCCGCGCTTCAACATCTGCCGGCCAACCTCACGGGCCAGGATAAAAGGCGCATCCAGGTTGACCGAGATGATTTCATCCCAATATTCATCCGGATATTCTGCAACCGGCTTACGGTTGATCATCCCGGCATTGTTCAGCAATATGTCGATGGCGACCTGATCCTTTTCGAGCTGTTTGATGAATGCATAAAGCGCGTCCCGGCTTGAAAAATCGCATTGATAAGCCCTGAACTTCCGGCCCACGCTTATTACTTCTTTCTCCACTTCGCTATCGCGCGCAGCCAGGCTGGCGGAAACACCGATAATATCAGCGCCGGCTTCTGCAAGTCCGATCGCCATAGCTTTTCCGATACCCTTATTGCAGCCGGTGACCAGCGCCCATTTTCCGCTAAGATCAAATAACCCTTTCGCCATCAGCTATTCCAATTAAAATAGTTCTTCGCATTGTGATAGCAAACATCCTGCACGATCTTACCCGCCCATTTGATATCGTTGGGTAGTTCGCCCTGCTCTATTTCAGTACCGATGAGGCTGCAAAGGATACGGCGGAAATACTCATGCCGCGGATAGGAAAGAAAGCTCCTCGAATCGGTCACCATACCGACAAAGCGGCTGATCAGCCCCATATTGGACAAGGCATTCATTTGCCTGATCATGCCGTCTTTCTGATCGAGAAACCACCAGGCAGAGCCCCACTGTATTTTTCCGGCAACGGTGCCGTCATTGTAATTGCCCGTCATGGTGGCCATCAGTTCATTATCCGCCGGGTTCAGGTTATACAGGATGGTCTTCGCCAACCGGTTGTTTTTGTCGAGCCGGTTCAGAAATCCACATAATCCCCTACCCTGTGAAAAGTCGCCTATCGAATCGAAGCCGGTATCCGGGCCGAGCGCGTTCAACAGGCGGCTGTTCGTATTGCGCAAGGCACCTAAGTGAAATTGTTGAACCCATCCCTTTTCATGATCCCATTCCGCTAACCGGAGAAGTGTGTCCACCTTGAATTTCTGTACATCCGTTTTACTAACGGTATTCCCAGACCGAACCTGGTTGAAGATCGTTTCTATTTCTTTTTCTGTGTACGCTTCGTCCGGGAGCTCCTCCAGGCCGTGGTCCGACAGGCAACACCCCGATTGGTGAAAGAAATCATGTCTGCTCTTCAGCGCATCCAGGTAATGAGCGTGGGTAAGAATAGATATGCCAGAACAGCTTTCCAGCTTCTCAAGATATTGGTTAAAAACCGCAGGGTCTTCAATAGCCAGGGCCTTATCCGGGCGAAAGGCCGGAAATATCCGGATCTCAAATCCATCTTCTTTTATCTTCCGATGATGTTCGAGTGAATCGATGGGATCATCCGTTGTGCAGATCAGCTCGACCCGCATTTTTTTTAACAATTCCCGCACCCGATGTTCAGGGGTTTGAAGCCGGGCGGTGGTGAGCTCATAAATTTCATCGGCCGTTCCGGAGTCGAGCAGCTTGGAAATGCCGAAATATCGTTTCAGTTCGAGATGCGTCCAGTGAAAAAGCGGGTTGCGCCACGTATAGGGTACTGTGACGGCCCAATGCTGAAATTTCTCACGGTCTCCGCCAGGTCCGGTAATGAATTGCTCATTCACGCCGTTCGCCCGCATCGCCCGCCATTTATAGTGGTCGCCGTTCAGCCAGATTTCTGTAATACTGCTGAATTGATGATTAGCCGCAATTTCAGCCGGCGGCAGATGACAGTGATAATCGATAATCGGCATCTGTTCGGCATATTCATGATAAAGCCGCTCCGCCGTTTTGGAATTCAATAAAAAATCTTCATCAAGAAATTGTTTCATGCAGGCAGATCATAAAAGTTATAAGGAAACTCCGCGTTTCCAGGGAATAAAATCATGTTGATTCAGCAGCACCGCCTTAGGAATCACTTCCCCGCTCGCCGCGCGGATACAAAATTCCAGTATCTCCTCGCCCATTTCACGAATCGTCTTTCCATTCTCCACAATAGCGCCGGTGTCGATATCGATAATATCACTCATTCTTTTCGCCAGCGGTGTATTCGTGGCGATCTTGATGGTTGGGCAGACCGGATTTCCGGTAGGCGTGCCCAGCCCGGTAGTAAACAGGATCAGGGTTGCTCCGGCAGCTGCCTGCCCGGTAGTCGCCTCCACATCGTTGCCCGGCGTGCAAACCAGGTTCAGTCCCGGTTTCACTGCAGGCTCCGTATAATCCAGTACTTCGGTAACCGGAGAACTGCCGCCTTTTTTCGCCGCACCGGCCGATTTCATGGCGTCGGTGATCAGTCCGTCGCGGATATTCCCCGGAGAAGGGTTCATATCGAATCCGGAGCCTACGCGATGAGCGGCTGCTTCATACTCTTTCATCAGTCGCATAAACTTCCTCGCCACCGGTTCACTCACCGACCTGTCGATCAGTTCCTGTTCCACGCCATTGAGCTCGGGAAATTCAGCCAACAGTACTTTTCCTCCAAGCGCCGCCAGCAGATCGGCACAATAGCCCACGGCAGGATTGGCCGTGATGCCGCTGAACCCGTCGCTGCCTCCGCATTTTACACCAACACAAAGTTTATCGAGTGTTGCAGGCTTTCTTTCCTGTTTATTGATCTCCGTTAGTCCCTCGAAAGTTTTCCGGATGGCTTCCGCGATGAGCTGTTCTTCGCTCTTCGAGCCCTGCTGTTCGAAAACATACAAAGGCTTATCGAAACCCGGATTTAGCTGCCTGATGTCCTGTAGCAAATCTGCCGTCTGCAGATGCTGGCATCCGAGGCTGAGCAAGGTAATACCGCCCACATTCGGGTGATTGGCGTAAGCAGCTAACAGCTTACCCAGCATGGCGGAATCCTGACGGGTTCCTCCGCAACCGCCTTCATGATTGAGAAAGCGGATGCCATCCACATTTTTGAAGATGCCCGATTGCCTGGGATGACCGGAAGGAATTGAAAAATCGACATGGCTGAAGTCCTGCCCCTGCTCACGAGCCTGGATCAGCTGGCGGGCATAGGCTTTATATTTTTCCGTATCGGAATAGCCCAGCTCATTCTCAAGCACTTCACGGATCACATTGAGGTTCCGGTTCTCACAAAATACCGTCGGGATAAAAAGCCAGTAGTTTGCAGTACCTACCCGGCCGTCGCTCCGGTGATAGCCCATAAACTGCCTTCCCCGGAATTTCGAAATATCAGGAGCCGTCCAATGAAAGTCGGTCTTTCGGTAATCGTAAGGCGTCGCTGCATGCGCCACATTCCCGGTGCTCAGCCGGCTGCCGGAACTTACCGGGTGGCGGGTTTTCCCAACCAACACTCCGTACATAATGATATTGCTGCCTGCCGGTTCATCGCGCATGAAGAACTTATGTTTGGCAGGAACCGGTTCTTTCAGCGTATAATCGATCTCGTTATAGCTCACCGTTGTTCCGGCGGGCAGGTTATGCAGGGCCACCAATACCGTGTCGGCAGGATGTATCTGAAGAATGCTGTTATTCATGTGGTCTGTCCCGAACCGGCAGTATTAAATTGCCGGCAGACAAAACTAAGGCAAAACAAGTTTCGTATGGCCTTTCGAAGTTAAAGAATCGCGCTTCTTCATTTTAAGCCCGATTGCGCGTAAATTGGTTATTTTCAAGTTCAAATACAATTGCCAATGATGATCCGAAAATACCTGGCCTTATTCTTTTTGGTTGCTGCCGTTGGACAGGGCAGGCTTCGAGCACAAACAGCCGGCTTTCACGATCCGCATATCCGCTATACCGGCCGGATCGCTTTTACCGATAGCGCGGCTATTTTAGCATGGACCGCCACTTCGGTAAAAATAAATTTCTCCGGCACCGGCATGGACGCGCTCATGAAAGATGAACTGGGAGAGAATACTTATAATGTGGTGGTAGACGGACAGGTCGTATCCCTGCTTCACCCGGACAATACTAAGAAAGTCTATACCCTGGTGTCGGGGCTTGCCAACGGAGATCATCAACTGGAATTATTCAAGCGAACGGAATGGGCCATGGGCAAAACAGCTTTCTTTGGCTTTCTGCCCGGCAGGTTTAAAAGCCGCCTGCTTTCCCCTCCTGCCCACTCAAAAAGAAAACTGGAAATCTTCGGCAATTCCATTACCTGCGGATACGCGGTCGAGGATACTACCGGTCAGGATCGCGGAACAGCGCCTTTTGAAAACGGATATATCAGCTACGGGGCCATTCTGGCGCGGCATTACGGGGCGGATTATGTTTGTACCAGCAAAAGCGGCATTGGAATTGCCATCAGCTGGTTCCCGCTGATCATGCCGGAGATGTATAACCGCCTTGACGCGGCAGACAGCAACAGTGTATGGAACTTCTCAGCCTATCAGCCCAATCTGATCATCGTCAATCTCTTTCAAAACGATTCCTGGCTGGTCAATATGCCGGACAACCCGCAATTCAAAGCAAGGTTCGGAGAAAAAGCGCCCACCGCGCAATATTTCGTTGACGCGTATGCCGGGTTCATCCGGCAGCTCCGACTGCAATATCCCAAATCGAAAATCCTCTGCATGCTCGGCAGCATGGACGCTACGCGGGCGGGTTCGCCCTGGCCCGGTTATGTAAATGTCGCAGTTGGTGCGCTGAACGATCCGCTTGTTTACACGCATTTTATTCCTTTTAAAAATACACCCGGACATCCGAATGCGAAAGAGCAGGAAGAGATGGCCAAAGACCTCGAGCAATATATCGATTCGCATATACCCTGGTAACTGCAACACACCCGATGATCAGGGCTTTGTCAGATACCAAAGCGGCTTCGCATCGTTGGGGTTTGAATCTTCAATATTGCCGATGATATTGTTTCCGCTGCTGTTTAGCGTACCGGAGAATTTCAGGCCAACGATATTGAATTCCTGCCATTCCATTTCGACATCGTTCCCGTTAACGGTATAAGTGCCAAAAGTGACCACCTGGTTGGCGGTATCCTTAACGGCCTGGGCCGCGGCAGTATCATCCAGCGACAATGCCGTGTACATCCGGAAGGTTCCGTCGTTATTGAAGAGTACGTTGGCATTCCAGTAATCGTTGTTAGCATCCTCCTTGAAGGTCCAGAATCCGGAGATGGGGGAATCGCCTGTTTGCTTTTCCGAATTCGATTTTTTGCAGGCGGCGATGACAATGAACGACATGACTAAAATGGCCGGGATTTTAAATAATTTTTTCATGATGATGTTGTCTTTGCTTTTAGTATTATTTTTTCACCGCAGACCGCTCCTCACTTTGCGCCCGCGAGCATGATTCCCGGTCAAAGATTATATCGCAAAGACAGCGGACATCTAATTAATCGACGAACATCCTTTTGAAATCGTTAAAAGCATTCAGATTTGCACGGCCCTCGCTCTTTTGCTTGCTGTGCTTCACATTTCGCATGAAAGCAAAAAGGGCCATCCCACCCGAGGCGGGACGGTCCATCGGTGCAGCCGCTTCAGAAAACAGATCGCGCCCCGCTGCGGAAACTTCGACGGTACCTGAGGATATTTGACTATATTATAAATCCTTCGTTTTAATAAGATCCGGAACTTTGATAGATGAATACCAAATCAGGTCTGAAAAGATTTATCGACGCACAGCAGTCTGATTACGCCAACGCGCTTGCAGAAATAAAACAAGGCCGAAAAGTTACGCACTGGATGTGGTATATCTTTCCACAGATCCAGGGCCTGGGATTTAGCGAAACATCAAAATACTATGCGATAAAAGATGCCAGGGAAGCTGAGGATTTTCTAAAGCATCCTGTTCTCGGGGAAAGGCTGATTGAAATCTCCGGCGAGCTCCTCAACCTGGAGAGCCATGATGCCCGGGCGATATTCGGCAGCCCGGACGATATGAAATTAAAATCCTCGATGACTTTATTTGCTTCGCTGCCGAAAAGCAATCCTGTCTTTGAGAAAGTATTGGACCGGTTTTTCAATGGCGGTAAAGATGGCCGCACGCTTGAGTTAATGGGACGGCAGTCGTGATATTTTGGCTGGCTTTTAATTTTCATCGATCAGGGACAATTTATCCGCTTTTGTCCGAAAACGGGACTTAGGTTATCCATCACCGGGAATAAAAGCGGTTTCACCGTCTTTTTCCCGGGCGGAAAATCTTTGGCACACGGTTGGCATATGTCCAATCGGTTTTTCATAGGATATTGGATTTTAAACGGGGCTGGATTTTTATCCTGGCCCTTTTTATTTTTTAGCCATTCTAAATAGTTGAACACGATCAAAAAATTAAATGAGCCGGTACCTGTTTCATGTAAATACCATTTCAAACAGAAGGCAACTGGAAGCTGTCTATTCCAAGAACAGCTTACCCGGGTTGGCGTTCCTTATATTGTTGATTATTCTTCTGAAGTTGAAATTACAGAATCACTGGTCTTTCCTTTTTGCATTGGCCGGTTCGTTCGTTTCTGTTATCATGCTCTTCTTCCTTTTTTATTCGAATGCAATGGTGCATGTATCGGAGGAGGGCATTACCCTGAAAAAGGGGAAATCCATAGTGAGGCTCATAAAATGGAGCGATATACAATATATCACTTTTGAAGATCGGGGCGGGCCCTCAGATTATGGCAATCATATAGAAACCATAATTCTGCTCCATGGCGAAGAAGTCAGGTTTGGAGTGTACAGATATCTGTTCAAAAGCAAGCGAAAGATCACCAGAGAATTGATCAGGGCTTTATTGAAATTTCCTGACGCAAGAAATAAACTTCCCGGAGAATTGGTTGACAGATATTCTGCAACCTGATCGGGGATCAATTGCGGCTTGGGAGAGCGCAAAGATTATCTCCTCCGCTTACGCGGCGTCGGTGATCTTGGAGCGGGGCAATTCAGTCGGGCCTCGCCCGACGAAGCCCGAGCAATGAAAAAATGTTACGAAATAAAAAGCCCGCCTTCGCTAAAAGCTTTGGCGGGCAAAGTCGGGGCGGCAAGATTCGAACTTGCGACCTCCTGGTCCCAAACCAGGCGCGATAACCGGGCTACGCTACGCCCCGAACGCTTTTTATCGCGGGGGGCAAAATTAAGCTTTACCAGCGAATAATTCAGATTTATTTCATTCGTTTTTCAGGCTGTCGACGGGGTTGCCAAGCGCCACTTTCAGACAGCGCACACCGATCAGCAAAAAGGAAACCGCGCAGACCAGGAAGCTGACAAGCAGGTACTGCGTAGCCTGCTGGCTTATCCGGTAAGCGTATTGATCCAGCCACCGACTCGATAGCAGATAAGCGATTGGTAAAGCAACACCCAGGGCAATAAACATCAGCACGGCATATTGTTTCAGAAAGAGGGCGATAATATGATAAATCTCCGCGCCAAGTACTTTCCGCACGGCAATTTCTTTGGTCCGCTTCGTGAGCGATAAGGTAAGTACGCCGAAAATGCCGAGCAGAACGATCAGGCTCATCAGGACAGTTCCCGCGACAGCCGCTTTTTTCAAATGCAATTCAGATTCGTACATCGACTGGAATTTCTCGTCCATGAAAAAATACTGAAATGGCGACGCCGGCAGCATGGCCTTCCACCTTTCCCTCACCGCCGCGATATTCCTGTCCATCTGCCCGCCCTGCAACTTGACAGATAAAAACCGGTAGCCCTGCCCGTCACGCACGTGAAGGAAAGCCAGCGGGCCGATCGCCTCGTGCAGCGAGGAGTAATTGAAATCTTTCGTTATACCGACAATCGTGAACTGGCCGCCGCCATTCGGAAGATCCAGCTTTTTGCCAATCGCGTCTTTCAACCCGAAAGCCTTTACCGCCGATTCGGAAAGCACCATCTCATTCGGTACGAATCCACCTATGCCATTTCTAAAAAACCTCCCCTGGCTCATGGGGATTCCGAAAGTGGCGGCATAGTTTTCGTCGACCGTAATCGTGGGGATCACCAGGGCCTGAGTTGCTGCAGCGCCTTCCGGCGTTAGCGTCAAACTGAGCGGTGGTTTCCTCTCCGGCACTTCATAGCAAACACTGGCGGATTTCACGCCGGACAAAGATTCCAGGCTCCTTCTCACTGTTTCCATTCGTGCCACGCCCGCAGAGTCCCACTGTTTTGGAAAAGCCGATATCACGATAACCTGACCTTTATTATATCCCAGGTCCTTTTCAAAAAAATAATTGACCTGCCTGGAAATCGTAAGCGCAACGACAAAAACGACAATGGCTACAGCGAATTGAAGTACCAGCAGGGACTTCCGCATCCAGCTCCCTTTTTCATCCAGGTTGATCTTTCCCTTCACCGAAGCAACCACTTCCGAAGCGCTGAGCACAAAAGCGGGATAAATTCCGGCCAGGAAACCCACAGTTAATATCAACAGACAGAGATAGGCGGTCTGCCGAAGGGTAAACGAAGTCACGGCGGGCAGATTCGTTTGCAATACTTCATTAAAAACAGGCCTGAACAATGTATAGAGCAGCAGCGACAGCAAAGTGGCCAGCCAGGTCAACACAATCGATTCGGTCAGGTATTGCATAACCAGCTGTCCCTTTCTTCCGCCAAATACCTTTCTCAGTCCGATCTCTTTGATCCGGTAGGCCGCCGTACCGATCATGATGTTCACGAAATTAATGATCGCCATCAGCAGAATGCCTATTGAGACCAACGACAGAATGTCGAGGGTCTTCTCCACAGCAGCATTATCCTTTCGGAGATAATAATATTCGATCGGATCGAGCCTGGGCTCCAGGTTCTTACTCAGGTTTTCGGGGCAATTCAATTTGAGCAACTGCTTCATCGGGCCATATAACTGCGATGGTTGAACGCCAGGTTGAAGCGATATGAATCCGGCAATGAAAGCACTGTTCCAGGAATCCTGGCCGGGGCCGCCCTGATAGTATTGGTTCCCTTCGAAAGGCACGAATACGGAATAGCCTGTCTTGTCGACCAGGTTATTTACTGAATTGTAACCCGGTTCGCTCAATACGGCAGAAACAGTAAAATCCTGCGTCGTTCCTGTCGTATTGGTGATCGTGATCGTTTTCCCTACCACATTGGCCGTTCCAAATAATTTGGTCGCCATCGATCCGGTGATTACTGCCGAACTGTTGTTGGGAAAAGGCCTTTCCGGATTCCCGTACAGCAGGGAATAGCCGTACATTGAAACGAAAGTGGTATCGCCGATCGCTATGTTCTCCTGGAAATGCCTGTCACCCGCTGAAACGACATTCGTTATGGGGTTGAACCGGTAATAGTTCTGCACCAGATCGGGATACTGATCTTTGAGGGCCTTGGCCAGCGGGCCAACGGTAGTTATATCCATTCCCATATTCTTTACCTTCCAGTCACTCCCGATAAGGTACTGTCCGTGAATATTCCGGAGCGTTCCGTTCACCTGCCTTTCATGCAGCACATATTGGCCAATCAGCATGCAAAAGCAAATGCCGATGGCCAGGCAGAAAATATTCAAAATAGAAAAAAGCTTATGCCGTTTTAACTGCCTTAAGGCAACCAGGATATAATTTCTGATCATGACTTTAAAAATGGTGAACCGATGAGTTTTCAGCACTAACGCAATGCCATTTTATCAATGATTTAAAAATCAGAAGTTTGTAAAAAACCCGACCGGACAGCCTGTCCGCTTTCGATGCAATCGCTGTTTCGTTTCCCGACAGCGGGCAGCGCGCTATAGCACCGCGGCCGTCAGGATCGCACCGCTATCTTTTTTAAAATATGCCGGCCCCGGCTCCTGAAAGCCGCTGTTTCCTGATCCCACCGGTTTTCGATGATCTGCTTCAATTCGGGAATGATCTCGGGATAAACAGCAGCAAGATTTTCGAGTATTTTTAAAGAGAAGGCTTTCACCGCAATGGCTTCGCCCGGATCTTCGATAAACTGAAAACACTGGTTCATCAAACGGCCCTGGAAGCGTTTTGGGATCTCAACATACTGCAGGAGCCTGACTATATTTCTCCGGGCAGCCGGATGCGCATCCGAAGATTCCAGTTCATCGAGAAATCGTTTCAGGTAAGGACTGGCCAGCGCGGGATGATTGCGAATGCAATAGCTCATCGGCCAGGCGGCTCGTTGGGTTATCCGGTATTCACCCGAAAAAAACAGCTTCATCAATTCGCCAAACCGCAGCTTATCGTTGCCGATGTATCTGACGATCCGGTCGCACTGTGACTTCGAATGTTCTTTTTTTAACGCAGATTCAAGATTCATTATTAAAATTGCAGCGTATTATCCATCGCTATGCGCAATACGACCAAATTAAAGCAAATCCTGCTGAAATACGACCTGGCCCTGTCTATGGAAGAAGACACTTTATTAAAACTCAGCCTGGTCGATAAGATTTCGGGCCAGATAAGCCATTTCGAACACACATCATACAGTCAGCTTATCGCAAAAGCTTACAGCTACCTGATGAAGGAATTGAAACCACTTAAAAAACCCCGAACAAGACCTGCACATTTGTAGAAAATAATCAGCAGGAAATACATTTTTTTCTTTTTGTACCGGAAGCCGGCGCAAGTCCGTTCGTATACTACGCACTGTGGCAAGTGTTTTGAAGCGTTGGTTCATTATTAACCTAAAATTCCGGTTATGGCCAGATATTCAAAGGGAAGCCAGCAAAAAGTGAAACGCGCCATGCATGAAATGAAACATGGTGAGTTGAAAAGCGGGCGCAGCGGGAAGACCGTTAAAAACAGGAAACAGGCAATTGCGATCGGATTGTCGGAAGCAAGAAAGCAGGGCAGCAAGGTCCCTAAAAAGGCAGCCGCCAAAAAGAAATCAGCGCCCAGGAAGAAGGCAGCGAAGAAAAAGAAAGCGGCGCCAAAAAAAAGAACGGCAGCAAAGAAAAAATCAGGAAGAAGATCGACCAGGAGAAGCAAATAAATAGCACCAAAATACCATTACACTTTACCTATTGAAAGGAGCCCGGCCAATCGCCGGGTTTTCTATTTTGATCAGGTCAACCGGCGCAACCAGAGCGGACCTTCATCCGTTTCCATTGACAATATGATTCCAGGATGAAAGCTGAAGACGGCCGGTTCATTATTCTGAGTCCGGGATTTCCTGAAAACGAAAAAGACACGGTTTGCCTTCCTGCTCAACAGGCCTTGCTTACTTCCCTCGGACAGCAATTTCCCGGTCTGGAGATTGTTGTCATTTCATTTCAATACCCTTTCACCACCACCCGCTACCGGTGGAAGGAACATCTGGTTATTCCGTTAAACGGTCGCAGTAAGCGAAGACTGAACCGGTTGATCACCTGGATACGCGTCTGGCGCACATTAAAGAAGTTAAGGCGGGAAAGACCGATTCTTGGCATATTCAGTTTCTGGTGTACGGAATGCGCCCTACTGGGCGAACGTTTCGGGAAAAAATATCATATCAGAAGTTACAATTGGATACTGGGTCAGGATGCGCGGGAAAGCAATCGCTTTGTTTCGCTGATCCGCCCCAAACCGGAAAGCCTGATCGCCATGTCGCCGTTCTTAGCTGAAACATTCTTCGGTGCGCATGGCATACGACCGAAACATATTATTCCAAACGGCATCCGGCCGCAGGATTTTCCGCCATTGAACACGCATCGTGATATTGACCTGCTGGGCGTCGGTTCTCTTATATCCTTAAAACAGTATCATCTTTTTGTTCTTACCATAAAGGCATTGAAGCAAGATTTTCCCGATATAAAGTCACTGATCTGCGGCAAGGGACAGGAAGAAGAAAACCTGCGCAAGCTGATCCTCGACAACGATCTGCAGAACAATATTTCCATTATCGGCGAAGTGCCGCATCCAGAAGCGCTTCAGTGGATGAACCGGAGCAGGATATTGCTTCATCCTTCTTCCTACGAGGGCTTCAGCACAGTTTGTCTTGAGGCACTTTATGCCGGGGCAGAGGTGATCAGTTTTTGCGATCCCAAAATCGGCGAGATCCCGCATTGGCATATCGCCCGCAATCCAGAAGAAATGAATTGTCGCGCGCGGACAATCATGCGGGATAAGACCCTAACACCCGAACGGATAACAGTTTATACAATGGATGAAAGCGCGCGACAGATTATGGAGCTCTACGATCTCCAACCCGCAGGCAGGACCGCGCTTGCTCAAAAATAAACTCCGGTGTATATCTCGTAAGACAGTGCGTATCTCCATAACGGCAAATCT
>DASZRP010000103.1:0-11772 GCA_035548895.1 Puia sp.
ATAAAATCACCATACTTTAGTTCGTAGTCAACGATTTTTTGATTAGACAATCGTATACCACTTTCCAACTCCTTTTTCTGAGTTTCCTCATTTGACAGTCGAGCCTGCAATTCTGCCAGCCCGGCCCGCATGTCCTCCATCGTAACATTGGCATTCTCCAATTCAGTTTTTAACCGACGATATTTTAGGATCTCCTTTATCAGCAAAATCACCAGAATAAAAATAAGCGCGAGGAAAACAACACCCTGAGCATTCATATGAGAATAATTTAATTGAAAGTTATATCATCCCAAACAGCCCTATCGGATCAGCAAAAAAGTTCCCTTTCTTTCCTCTATTGGGAGTCCCTCAAGCTTATAACGGCAAAGCCAGACGAAAGACCCAGTTGGTTGCGGAACGCCGTTGATATTGCCGGACCACGCCGCTGAAGGGTTTGCCGAATTAAATACACATTGGCCTAAACGATTAAAGATCTTAAACTCGTAAGATTCAATATTTCCGCTGATCAAAGGCCGGATCACATCATTTAACCCGTCCTGGTTGGGTGTAAAGGCGTTAGGCATTTGAAAAAAGATGGCACAGGAACGGCTATGAACGGCGATCGTATCGCTCGCTTTAAGGCCGCAGCCATCGGTTACTGAGACGTAATATTCTCCCGAATCGCTAACTGTAAAGTTGGGATCTGAAGAACCGTCTTGCCATGCATAATCTGAAAACTGCCCCGCGGCGAGTACCAGTTGGTCCTTTTCGCAGATAACAGTATCCTTTCCCAGGAAGATCTCCGGACGAGCATGAATGGTGATCCGAAATGAATCGGAAAGAGGGCAACTCGCCAGCCGGGCATGCAGGTATACGACACCTGCCTTAACTGCTTTTAGTTTTATCACCGGGCCAGAGTCGCTGCCATCCATTTTGAAAAAGGAACTATCTGCCTGCCAAACAATCGCGCTTTTGCATTCTCCGTTGGTCAATGCTGCAAAGCTATATGATGAATCGTTGAGGCAAAGATCCGACGTACCGGTCAGCCTGATACTGCCACACCTGCTGCCTGAAGAACAAAGCAGGCTTTCGGTTGATATGGTGTTTTCGCCTGGGCGAACCTTTGACAAGGTAATTGTCGTCAGATCAAAACCACTGGCAACCCAGTTGGAAGAATATTCAGATACGACCACTGGCTGACGTGCAGGCATAACCGTATCCCGCTCATAAAAACAGTCATTTGCTATGCCGGTCAGGGAAGGCAGGTAGTCAACCAAATTGAAGGAAAGACCGACCGGTGCGGGTTGCGGCAGTATCGACCTTAATATACCGTCTCCTCCCAGGGTGAATTGAAGACCCGCATAGTTGCCCGGTGACAGATACTGTACGAAACCTGCCCTTTCGTTCAGCAAACTATCAAAGGAATAAAAATTAACAGACCCATCCCCGGAATGCACGACGCATTCAGCAATGCTTCCCGTTTTACCTGAAACCTTCGACAAAACATCCGTCGATGAAACAGGGATATCAAATAGGCCCGGTGCACCAATGAGTTTGAAATTCACGTCGAAAAGAGAAACAAACTCAGATTGAAAGGATACCGAACTCCCCTTCAACTCAAAAGCGATCAGCGTATTTCCATTCGGAATATTCTGGACGATCAACTGTTCCGGAACAAAAACGTCCGGGGAGCCGGTTGACCGTCGAAATTCGTACCGAACACCGTTCAATACTTTTCCGGTATGCTTGTCCAGCAAAAGGCACCAAACACCGCTACTGTTTGTCGTTTGATTAATATATGAACCGGCGATATATACTGTTTCACCGGTTTGCCATATTTTGGCCAGCCGCAATTGGCAGTTGACAAAGTCGGCGCAAAAATAATTCTTTGTCCAGACGTCTTCGCTGTTGACATAATCGAAGGATTCTACGGAAACTCCTCCTCCGTTGGCTGCTTTTCGCGAACCAGCAAAAAGAATAGTGCCTTCGTCGCCCGAGTTCACTACGTCTATCGCAGAGTCGCCCAGTTGATTATTATGATTAAAAGCCCAGAGAAAATTACCTTCTTCGTCGAGCGTCAAAAGATTCCTCCCAATTCCGCCCCCAATCGAAAAATAATCTGAACAAAGGATTATGGACTGATCGTCCATCTCTTCAACCCGCGTAAAGGGACGGGAATTAAGCAGGACTTTTTCCGACCAAAATGGTTTTGACAAACTGCTGGATTTTACCAGGCCAAGGCCATTCGAAGGAGCAGTTATATCCTGGAAAATGACGCTACTGTTATCTCCGGCCGGGCAGACGTAAAAAGGCTGCCCGGAAACAAAGAAATCTGGTGTTATAAGGACTGACCGAAGCGTGTCTGAGCAGGATAATGATTGCGACTGCAAGGAAAGATGAAAAAGGAAGAGTGCGGCAACTACCAGGAAATGCCGGATTCGTACCGTATTTATTGAAAAAAACATCAATATTTAAACGAAAAGCCTATTTGTTTCTTGCATAAATTTTAAAAGGTAACGGAATAAGTCTGAATAGCAGACCAATCTCCTGCACAGCAATTTGTTCCGGGATTAGGCACTTGAATAGGAGTTCCTTTTAACGCTATGGTTTGCTCCAGGGACTGTCGATCTTTCTCAAGCGTTGATTTATCGTAAGACGAGGATTTGACGTCTTTCTTACAACCGGAGAATAGATAAAGCAAAATGCTGAAAATCGCGAAAAAAGAAATCTTGAGAGTAAAATACTTTTTCATTTTGCGAGTTTAAATGTTAGAGAAAAGCTCCCAGTTGCCGCAATAAGAAAAGGCTTTGTCAGAGCCTAGTGCGATTACCTAGATAAAAGTGCAGGGGTATGATCACTGTATTTATGTCGCTTATTTAGTCGTTTCGAAAACTCAAAATGCGCCCTTAAGAACACTCAGGCAAGCTCAACAGGTTATCCGGTCTGACCAAATCCGTTTCTGTTTTGATATATTTATTTCCGGCAGCACTAACGGCAACAATAACCGAAACTGTTTTTCCATTTTCGGTTACATAATAAGTTTCAAGTTTGTTTTCTATTTCGCGTATTACCTGGCCTTGAGATTTTTTCCAGCGAACACCGCTTACTACTCCGCCCACATTTTCGATATGTTCATACTGACTGTCGCGATTTGCTTTGTTAATGCACATAATTTCCCTGGACATAGATTTTTTTTAAATGAACTAAGTACTGAAAGGTTGTATAGACGATGAAAAGGTTTAATGGTTAGGCATTTTTGCGGCTTCTTATCGTGAAGAGAATTAAAGTCTCTAAGACCGGTCTAAGGATTGCTACGCAAAAATCTGCGTAGAACTACTGAATTTTCCAGGTAGGCTCACTTAGCCGGGGCGGCTCCTTTCGGGGAATTTGTGGGCGTAAAAAATTGCAAACCCTTATGCCCACCCCTATTCCTCCTCCTGACAGTCACTATATTTCATTAACCCAGTTTCAGGAATGGAAGGCCCGGTACAGCCAGAATACCGACACTATTCTGGCCCCGGCCTATCAGGGGAAGAATATCCTGGCCACTTCAGAATTGTTCAACGTGGAGGCTATCAGCGCCCTGGTCGCTGTGCCCGGCTGCGCCGCCATCCGTATCTATTACGGAATGGATACCGATCTGAATGTTCATGCCATGCTGGTCGCCGCTGACAAAAACGGAATAGATATCCTTCCTCCAGACGGAGCCGCCGTTTCAGGAACGGGCGCTAACTTTAGCAAAAATCCCGGAGACCCCCCTATCGTGGAAGACGGACAGCGATGCCCGCCCTTCTGTCCATAGACCCGATGTCCAGCTATTTCATTCTGATGCTTTTCAGCTACAGCATCCTGCCGGCTGCTGTAATCGCCTGCTTCCGTTATTCCAAAGTACCGGCAGACAACCGGCTATTCTTTCTGATCGTGTGGGTCGCCTTGTTCAATGAAATACTGAGTGATATTTTCGCGGTCACTTTCGGCTCATCGGCGGTTAACGGGAATATCTATGTGCTTGTCGAAGCCATCCTGTACTGCCTGCTTTTCTACCGATGGCAGGTGCAGCGCCGGCGCAAATATGTTTTTTGGTCGCTGATCGGTTTACTCCTGGTCGCCTGGATATCGGATAACCTGATATTGCATACCGTGGTCCAGACCAACTCGCTCTTCCGCATTGTATACTCTTTTATCCTGGTATTCCTGGCCCTGGACCAGATTAACCAGCTCATCACCGGCGAAAGGGAGAATCTGCTGAAAAACGCACGCTTCCTGGTGTCGGTCGGGGTCGTGATCTTTTTCACCTATAAGGCAATCATCGAATTATTGTTCTGGCTTCTGCCGTTCAGCAAGGGTTTTCAATTCAGCATCTATATCCTGATGGATTGTGTAAATCTGCTGGTAAACCTGATATTTGCCCTGGCTGCCTTATGGATACCAACGAAACAAAAATTTATCTTGCCATCCTGATCGCCGCGGGCATACTGGGCGTGTTCCTGGTCTTCTTCGTTGCCACCATGATCCGGCACCATCGCAGGAACCGGGCGCTATACCTGGAAAAACTGCAGGCGGAGATCCGCACCCTGGAGAACGAAAGAAAAAGGATAGCGGCCGACCTGCACGACGATCTTGGCCCCTTGCTTTCCGCGGTGAAGATGCTGATCGGCAATGTCGACACCACGGCAGACGAGGACCGCAGCACGCTCGACAAAGCGAACCTGCATATCGACACCATTCTGGGGCAACTGCATGTCATTTCGAACAACCTGATGCCGCAAGCCCTGATCCGCAAGGGGTTGATCGTTGCCGTGGAAGAGCTCGCGAGCGAACGCAGCGATAAAGGCGCCATGCAGATCGGCTTTTCAGTGGAAAAAGATGTGGTTGTTGATCCCGAGCAGGGCATTCATCTTTACCGTATCATTGGCGAAGTGATTCACAACGCGGAAAAACATGCGCAGGCCAGCCGGATGGACATCAAGCTTCAGGCTTCCGGTGAAAAGCTGCTGCTGTCGCTGAAAGATAATGGCAAAGGGTTCGACTCCCGGAATAGCGAGATCGCGCAGAGAGGCTTAGGTCTGAAAAATGTCGTCAGCCGGGTGGAAACGCTCAAAGGATCTCTTTACCTTGACTCCGGCCCTGAAAAAGGGACCCTGTACACCATCGAAATACCCCTGAAGCAATCCTTATGACCCAAACCGCTCCCATTACCATTCTCCTCGCAGACGATCACGAAATCTATCTCGACGGGCTCCAGTCTATGTTGAGCAAACAGCCTGGCCTGGAAGTCAGAGGAACCGCTTCCAACGGACAGCAGCTGATCGGACTTGCGAAAAAGCAAAAACCCGACATCATACTGACCGACATCCTGATGCCTGAAATGGACGGCATCGAAGCAACGCGTATTCTTAGCCGCGACTATCCGGCTATCAATATCATTGCACTGTCGGTGTTCAATGAGGATAATTTAATCGTGGACATGCTGGAAGCCGGAGCCAAAGGCTACCTGGTAAAAAACGCTCATAAAAGCGAAATCCTGGAAGCTATTCATACTGTTCACCAGAATCAGCCTTATTACTGCCGGAGCACGACGACTCGCCTTGCGCGACTCATAGCGAGAAGCAAGTTTACTCCCGAGAGCCTGATCCAGGTTGCGTCTTTTTCCGACAAGGAAAAAGAAATTATCAAACTAATCTGCGAGGAAAAGACCAGCAAGGAAATCGCGAAAACACTCTATATGGGAATCCGGACCGTGGAAGGATACCGGTTAAAGATCCTGGAGAAAATGAACGTAAAAAGTGTGGCGGGAATAGTGGTTTATGCGGTGAAGAATGGGTTGTATAAGGTGGAATGAATCTATAAAATATTTCCGGCTTTGAGCTTACCTGCAGCCTGCAATTCTTCAGTCCTGAACATTTCGTAGAGCTGGACTTTTATTTTTCTATATGGTATTTCGGTTCCCACTCTTTGATGAATTTCTCCAATCGAGCTATCAGGATAAGTAGAAATATCCTGATATATTAATTCCCTGAGTCCCTTCGCACGGAATAAGGGTGAATTCTATGTTTTTTAACCCTTTTAAGGGCCTAAGCTGAGATGGCTACGGACGATTATATAATTTTATATTCGTCCATAAGTCGCAAATATGGCATATTTGTGGACGATTATAAAAAAATAAACTTGTCCATAACTTATGGCGGAAACGATTATCGGACGGGATCCCGAAAAGAAAATCCTGAAAGAAATGCTCAGTTCCAAAGAGGCGGAGCTGATTGCTGTATTGGGACGCCGCCGCGTGGGGAAGACTTTCCTGATCCGCAATTATTATCAAAAATACCTTGTCTTTGAATGCACCGGCATTCATGACACCGGGCTGCCGGAACAACTATTCAATTTCAGCAGGTCATTGCAGCAGGCCATGCAGTCGGCGATCCCGCCTGCTACCCCGGACAACTGGGCACAGGCATTCACCTTTCTCAGCGACTTTCTTGCCACCAAACTGAAAGATCAGCCTGCCGTTGTGCTGTTTGACGAATTCCTCTGGATACATACTGCCAAATCAGGATTCCTAACCGCTTTCGGCCATTGGTGGAATACCTGGGCCTCCCGACAGCCTCAACTGAAAGTAGTGATCTGCGGTTCGGCCGCGTCATGGATGATCGAAAATATCCTCCATAATAAAGGCGGTCTGCATAACCGGATAAGCAGAACTATCCGGCTTTTACCCTTTAGCCTGAAAGAGTCCGAAGACTACCTGATCAGCCGGGGTCTAAAATTGGACCATTACCAAATTCTACAGCTCTATATGGCTATGGGCGGTATCCCCCAATACTTAAAACAGGTAGATAAAGGACAGAGTGCCCACCAGGTCATCGCTAAGCTTTTCTTTGAAAAGAATGGGATGCTCAAGGCGGAATTCAACCTTCTCTACCAATCCCTCTTTGATAATGCAACTCACCACGAGGCCATCGTTCGGGAACTTGCCAAAAAAGCGAGCGGCCTTAGCCGCGCCGAAGTTATCAAAGCCTGCAGGCTCACTACTGGCGGCACAACCACCCGCTTATTTGAAGAACTGGAACAATCCGGTTTTATCACGCAATACATTCCGTTTGAAAAAACTTCCCGGGATGGTATCTATAAACTCTCAGACGAATACTCCCTGTTCTACCTGAAGTTCATTGATCGCGCCCGCGCTACGGGGGGCGGTACCTGGCATAAAATTGCGGAAGGTCAGTCCTATAAAAGCTGGAGCGGCTATGCCTTCGAAGCTATTTGTCAAAAACATATACAGCAGATCAAGAAAGCTCTCGGTATCGCAGCTGTGTACACCGAAGCCTCGGGCTGGCGATATACGCCTAAAAAAGGGGAAACGGGGGCACAGATCGATTTGCTGCTCGACCGGGCTGATCACAGTATCAATGTATGTGAAATGAAATTTGCAAATGGGGAATTTACCATTGATAAAAAATATGCGAATGAACTGGACAGCAAGATGAAGGTTTTCCAGGCACAGACCAAAACGAGGAAGACGATCTTCCCTACCATGATCACGACCTATGGAACGAAACAGAATATTTATTATACCGGGCGCATTGTGGCGGAAGTAAAGATGGAGGACTTGTTCAAATGACCACCCGGAGGCGTATCCGAAGCAGCAACGGAAACGGTGACTGACGGAACAAAGATGGGCTTATCTCCTCATTTATCTCCTGCTAAGTGTTTCCCCTGATCACTATAAGATTACGTAGAACTACGGACCTTTTTAATACACCTTTTCTCCAACTTTGAACTGAATGTAACCAACCTCCAGGGCTGCTGATTTTCTCCGGATATTATTCCTTCCGCTCCCCCGGTCAAACCAGATGAAGATTGGTTCCGAACGAGGATCAAACCTTTTCCATGAACGATGTCTTTGACTATCTGGGTCAGTTGCATGCCTTGAGCCCGCCATTGAAGGCTTACCTGGAAAAGACACTAAAGCCACGCCAATATGAAAAGAACAGCTTCCTGCTTCAGGAAGGCGAAGTATGCAATAAAGTGTGGTATTTAAGAAAAGGGCTGGTCCGCAGCTTTTATTACCAGAAGGATCATGAGATCACGACCTGGTTTATGGACGAAGGGCATGCGCTGCTGGCGACCAAGAGCTTTTTTGATCGGCTGAAGAGCCACTATTATATCGAGGCATTGGAGCCCTGCGACACTTATTACCTCGAGTACCCGGATGTGCTGTATGCCCTCGAACATTATGCCGAGGCCATGGATATCCGAACGAAGGTGTCTGATTTCTATGCCAACCTGATTGTTCAGCGCGTAAGGGCTACCAGCGTACTCAATGCAATAGATAAATACCATTACTTAGAAAAGCATTTCCCCTATCTGATCGGTCGGGTCTCTTTAAAATATATTGCTTCTTATCTCGATATGGACGTTCGCACATTAACGAGGATCAGACACGATAGACATCCATAATACAAGAGTTTTAGAATTATGGGCGCAGGCCCATCTGGTTCGGATGGCAATGAGTGTACTTTTATGCGGAGCGGGAGATAATTCAACTCCGGAGGAATTAAAAAGCCGTTATTTTCTTGCAACGCAGTATTAGGAAGCGTCCTAACACCGCGAAAGCCATTTTTTTATTTATAAAATGAATGATATGAAAAAAAGAATAATTACACCACTGCTCGCTGCTATAGTGGGCTTGGTAGCAGTCTTTATTGGGACGTCAGCCTTCAATTGGCACAAGCCATACGACGTCACACTATTTTATCATGGCCCAGATTTTACTCAGTCAGAAGTTCAGGATAAGTCAAATTGGAACACAACGGGGGAAAGCTGTGACGAAGGATCAGATGTGGCCTGTGGCTTTTCAGTGCCGGACATGTATATAAGTGGAGGCCAGTTGGTCTCCAATGCCACAATAACTGCAGGTCCGGGTTTGGCCTCGTCGTCAAATTTCATCGTAACCAATGTTTCTGCTCCCGGGCATTCCACTATTGCTTCGAGCATAGACAACAGATCCAATTAGTTTGGTAAGATATCTTCAATAAAGCCAATGAGTTGAAAAACGAATTGGCTTTATTGGTAACACTATGCCCTGGCGACTCTGTTTTTCCGAAGCAAGTGGCACAATACTTATGCCTTTTAATAAGCATTCTGAGGCATTCCGGTTTGATTGATTATGTCAGTCGGAATTGGAATGGCATAGCGGTTGTCATTAGGCTCAATGGTATAAGTCTGACCATGAATTATTCGCTTTGGAATAATATCGACGCCCTCCTTATTGAGTCTTTTGATATCAATAAATCTCAATCCTCTCATTAATAATTCCTTCCTCCTTTCCAATAATATTTTATTCAGCGCATCACTGGCGTCCGATGCTGCAAGAGGTATAAAGGTATCGTCGTACCTTTTTGACAATAAGACATTCAAATCATTCATTGCGGAAGCTGTTTCTCCCTCTCTCGCATAACATTCGGCTCTAATAAGGTAAACTTCGTCTGTAGCAATGCCCGTAAATAAGAGATTACTTTTTGTATAGTTCCCCTTAAATTTATTATACCCATTGTTGGGAGTAAAAAAAGCCGATTTTCTTATATCGTTTCCCTCGTATTGAGAATACAAGAATGTGTCAATTTTGGCAAATGTTGGATTAACTATTCCGGTGGTATAAGCTATTTCGGTATAAAAGACGGTTTCCTTATTGAACTGTCGAAAGGGAGAAGAAGTACCATTTATATTACCTATAATGTCATTATCTCCATTGTAATCCATCAACTGAGCGTCGTTTTGAAGGAAAAGATTGGCGTACAAAAAGGCGCTGTCATATTGCCGCATACTTAGAAATACTCTCGCCAGTAAGCCATAAGCCGCCGTTTTGGATGGTCTGAACGGATGTGCAGGTAAGGCAGGTAAATAGGAAATGGATTCTTTTGCATCGTCTATTATCCTGTCGTAAGAATCCTTTACAGAAGCCCTTACCGAGGGTATATTGAAGTCGGAGGTTAATCTCAATACGATGCCAGGATCCTTTTCCGAGGAAGTGGCGTCATAAGCTTTGCCGTATACCCATACAAGCTGTGTGAAATAGTATGCTCTGTAAAACAGAGCCGATCCTTTTACATTATTCCATGCCGATCCCTCGCCGGCATCCGGTGCAACTTTTGAAATCATGTCCAGGCAGTAGTTGGAATTGTAAACCGGCAAATAATTGGTAGCCCAGTCGTTTGAATAATTATAACTAGGATAAGGCATATCCCAGGTATAAACGTGCTGGTCATTTTGAGGACGTGTATCAAAGTTGGATTCCAGTACGAAATAATCATCTGCCGAGGCTTCGCCTATCGATGGCGTTCTCTGCTGGTTCATTACAAATGCATCGTCAAGAAGCCCCTGAAGATCGCTAATGCTTGTGGGAACTACAAGCGAGTTGCTTGATTTTTTATCCAGGTATTTGGAACAGCCGGTAGCCCAGGCAATAATGCATAGCAGGCATGCGATTGTTAATTTGGTTTTCACGATCTATAATTTTGTTTATTAAAGTCGGATGATTCTTTACAAGGTGGCCCGCAAACCGATGGTAAATGATTTGGGAGGCGGAGGCGATAAGGGATAGTCCGGATCTAAATGCTCATGGTTTGCCCTCCATAAAATCCCAAGGTTACTTGCGTTCAGATAGATTTGTATTTGATCAAAAGGAAGCTCACGCCTATTTCCGGTAAGCGTATAGTTCAGATTAACATATTGCAATCGAATATTTCCGGCGTTAAGAACATTAACTTCGGCATTACTATAAAAAGCGTCCCTGCTGCTGAATTGAGGATAGTCGGTGTAAACGAACGCAGGCACCTGCGTTTTTAACTCATCTCCCGGATGCTGCCATCTTTCCGAATAGTCGGAAGGCGAAGACCCCTGATTTATCAAGGTCCCTGAAGTAAATGATCTCTTACGGAAGTAATATCCGAGACTATAAGATATATCAAAGGAAGCGGAAAATCCCTTCCAGTTAAATTCGTTAATCAATGCTCCAAAGAAAGTAGGGTTTGACGCACCTTTATAAATTATGCTGCTATTTAGAGACCCCGGTTTATTGATTTGAGCGGCGATCGCGTTGTAATCGGTACTCAGGTGCCCATCAAGATAACCCTGCGGATCACCGGCCGCATTTAAGCCTCCCCATTTGTAAGCAGCTATAGCGTACAGCGGGTATCCCACTACCGGTGTAATATTTCTACCGGGAGTCAATAGAGAATATATAGGTTGCAAATAAGGGCTGAAATACTTTATTGTTTTGTCGGTATTATAATTGAAAATGAAATTGGTAGTCCACCTAAACGACTTATTTATATTCACGCTTTTCAGCATGGCATCTATGCCATTCCCACGCATGTCAGCGATATTTTCTGTTATTTGATTTGAGGCTCCCCAGGTTGTGTAATCATAGAAAGCCGGTCCGAATAGATCAGTTCCTTTCTTTTGATAGTAGTCGATACTACCCGACAGGAGCTGCGACTTTGTTGAGAATTCAATACCCAGATCAAGCTGTGATACCTTTTCCCACCGAAGAGACGGGTTATTGGGAGTGCCTATTCGCAGAACAGGAAAATTTGAAAGCGGATTAGTAAGCCCGGTGCTTGCAACAGCAACTGCCGTCTGATTGGGATCCACATTTCCGCTGTATCCGTAGGTTGCTTTAATTTTCAAGGCAGGTATCCATCTTACCCTGTAAAAAGATTCGTTCGAAATATTCCAACTGACCCCGGTCGACCAAAAAGGATTCCATTTATCGTTCGTTCGTTGTCCAAAAAT
>DASZRP010000104.1:0-11680 GCA_035548895.1 Puia sp.
GATAAATGGCCACGGCAAAGGAAAAAGGAATGGAAATGAAAAGGGCAAGAAAAGAGGTGAGCAGGGTACCTAACAGGAAAGGGAAAGCGCCGTACACGTTATTCACCGGGTCCCAGGTTCTTCCCCACAAATATTTAATACCTAATAATTTCAGCGAAGGAATTGACCCGATGATCAGGGTGATCAATATACCGACCACGATGAGCACCATGGCAATGCCAACGATAACCAGGGTCTTTTTAAAAGCTCCCTCTGCCCTGATCTGCCCATAGGAACGGCTGATCTTCTTTGATTCGGTAACGGCGATTTCGGTCATATCTTTAAAATGAAAAATTACCCGCAGAAAACTTAGCCTCTCCGGGTAATTTTAAATTAAGCAATTGGGCCGGAAGATCCTGTTCTATTTTAAGATCGGTTTACCATTATAGGTAGCCGACTTCAGTATCTTCTCAGCTACAGCCAAAGCCTGTTTCGAAAGCGGTGCATAGTTCAGCGGTGTGGTGTATTGCTGACCTTCGTGGATATTCCACCAAAGGAGTTTCAGCAACTGAGCCGCTCTGTCTGCCGAACGACTGTTGTAGTTCTGTTCTTTATAGATCAGCGCCCAGGTGAAGCCGCAAATGGGGTAGCCATCGGCTGCGTCGGTGTCGGTCAGGAATATCTTGGCATCGGCAGGCAGGGCGACATTACCCGCAGCCGTAACCGAATTAAGCGAGGGAACAATGAATTTTCCTTTCTTGTTGCGCACTTTGGCATAATCCATTTTGTTCTGCAGGGCATAGATCAGTTCAACGTATCCAATAGCACCCGGGGTCTGCTTAACCAGGCCGGAAACGCCTTCATTGCCTTTGCCTCCCAGACCGGCAGGCCAGTTCACTGCGGTGCTGGCGCCCACTTTGGAGCTCCACTCCGGACTTACCTTGCTCAGGTAGTTGGTGAAGATATTGGTCGTTCCGCTGCCATCCGAACGGTGAACAACGAGAATGGGAAACGCGGGAATATTCACACCGCTGTTCAGTGCCTTGATGCGGGCATCGTCCCATTTGGTGATTTTTCCGAGATAGATATCTGCAATCACATCGGGAGTCAGGTTGATGCTGTTGTTCTCGCCCGGCAGGTTATAGGTGATCACCACGGCGCCCGAAGCGATTGGAATATGCAGGGCAGGCACGCCGATCTTCTTTTCCTGCTCTTCGTTCAGGAAACCATCGGTTGCTCCGAAATCGACTGTTTTATTGGTGAGCTGGAGGATACCGCCACCGGAGCCGATTGACTGGTAGTTGACCTGCACACCGGTTTTCTGGTTATACTCGGAGAACATTTTAGAGAACAGGGGATAAATAAATGTACTTCCCGCACCCAGCAGGGTCTTATCGGACTGGGCGTTAACCTTTGTTTGAAAGCCTGCCAGAGCAACCGCCGCCATCGCAGCAGCCGCCAGGCTTTTCCTTAATAATGCAAAAGAAACTTTCATGGTCTTATTGTTTTTTAAGTTGTTTTTAAAGTCGCTTTAGAAGCCGCCATTGTCGTAGTTTTTACCGAAGGCAAAGAAGAAGGTCAGTCTCCACACCAGGTCATGATCTTTGTTCGATGCAATCTGCGACTTGTAGCTGTTGTACCAAACATTCGGCATGAAATGAACCCTTGCAGTCGGTTTGAAATCCAGTCCCGCGGTAATGAAATCCTGCTTGTAAGTCTGGTCGCCCGTCGCCGTATAAGTAACCGTCGGCGTGGCCGGATTATAGTTAACCACCGTATGGTATGAGTTGTCGTTATAGTTACCCGTGTTGCCGGCATACTTGCTGTACGTATTATTATCTACCTTATTGTTGGGGTTGTAAGCATCGAAGCGGGCAAAAAAGCGAAGTTTGTCCTTCACGATATCGCCGTGAATGTAAATGGAAATTCCTGAAGGCGTAGTGGTCAGCGTATCGGCTCCTCCGGCAATCCGGGTGGCAATATTGTCGTTCTTCAGGGTATTGATGAACCCTTCAACACCAATGGTATACCCGGAGCCCGGATTTATGCTCTTGTCGGTGGCGGCACTGTTCCAGGCAATAAAGCCCTTCCACATCTGGCGGGCATGGTGCCAGGTCGGCGTCCAGTTCAATCTTTCGTAATCGCCATAAATATCGACCACAACATGTTTGTGTGCGAAATAGCCGTAGATGTCGCCATAGAACCATTTGAAGTTATCGGCTTCCGGCTTGGCGCTGGTACCGTTTCCAACCATCAGGTTATACCCGAAGTTCTTTGTTTTGGGATCAAAAACACCTTGCAAAGCCACGCCCAGATCATAAGAAGGCGTACGGCGGATATCAGCGATTGTTCTCTCGATGGAACGATAGCTCCACACTTTTTCCGTAATGCCCGGGAAGGAAGGAGTAGACATTTCACCAACTACCAGGTCTGTTCCTTTCCAGATACCCTTCCAGCGAACATTCGCATTCTTGATATAGAAGGTCAGCTTCTGGTTTGCGGTCAGGTCGCCGGTAGATCCACCGGTAGACAACGACCCGGAGGTGCCCGGAGGATTGCCGGCGGTAAAATTATCTTCTGCAGCTAACAGTAACTCAGCCGAGAACTTCTTTGAAATATTATAATCATACCCCAGATAAATACGCCGGAAAGCGAACATCGACCTCGGACTGGGTATACCGGAATACTGATTGGCGCCTCCGCGGGAAAGAGAATCTGCGTGGCTCTTGTAGGCAAAGTCTCCGAAAGCATATCCCCAGATCCTGCCGGCGTTCGGCGTCCCGGCCTTGAATGCTGAATCTGAGTTCAGCAGGCCCTGGGCATTCGCCCGGTTGAAAGTAAAAGAAAATGCAATGAGCAGCAGAAAAACAGAAAGCCTTAAACTTGTTTTGCTTGTTTTGGGTTTTAAGTGTGACATAGAGGGTCTCATTTGTTAATAAATCAGGATGCAAATGACCTGAAGTTGGATAACTGTAATGTTACCGGTGTATTAACAAAATGTTACTTCGAACCTGAAGTGGATTGAAAAAAAGAAGGCTGTCAACGCAGCAAAAAACGGGTTGCTGCGTAAAGCATATTCAAAGGCGTCGGGGAACTATAAAAAAACCCGGAGAGCAGGATCGATTAAGGAAAGGAGCTTGATCTGCTGAAGAAAGCGGACTGAATTTCGCCGAATACCGGAAGAATTTACAGCCTTACGTGACTGTGGTCTTTTTCGTAGGCGTCGATCGCGGCCTTGAGCTCTGCATTGAATTCCGGAACACCGAACTCGGGAGAATGCAGTTCAGCTTCTTCCGACAAAGCCTTATCGTACCATTTGCCGTCGGCCGTTTTATAAAACTTGAGCTTATACTGATCCGATTTAACGGGGCTGTCGAAGTAAATGAAATATTCGGTAAGCGGAAGCTTATCTACCGAAACTGTATACTGACCCTCTCTCAGGATCACTAAGGAATAAGGCGATCTTCTAATTTCTGCGACCCGGTTCAGCAGGCCAAAATGCAGTTGAAATGTATCTGACATCATACTGGCTGTTTTAGCAAAAACAAGCGCAAAATAGCTCCGGGTGCCTGATTCCAATATTAAGTTTATGTTACCAAACTATGAACAAACCATAAAACTCATTCGTTTTCAATGTTTATCGCATAGTCTTTATCGATATACCGAGGTCGCTCCGGGGTCTCCGGGACAGACAGAAAGTCCTCCCGGCGGGAAATACGGCATGATGCCGGTGTTATTATTGCAGTTGAACCGGCGCTGACCCCTGCCGCTCGCTAACTTTACACCCGGTATCGATCCCTGCGACCGATCATTTAATCCCTGCCCGGCAAATCTTTTCCTCATGATTCTGTGTATCAACGCCGGTTCATCCAGTATAAAATTCGCCCTGTTCAAACAGCGCAGCAATCCTGAAAAACTGGCTTCCGGAGAGATCAAACGCATTGGATTGAAGGGAACCCGGTTTACCTCCCAAATGCCCGGGGCAAAACAAAGGGACATACCGGTTCACCGGAAAGACTATGCAGGCGCCATGGAGGCATTGCTTGAAGAACTGGACCGGCATATCGATTTCTCCAAAGTGAAGGGAATCGGCCACCGTATCGTGCATGGCATGCGATATACCGAACCGGTGCAGATTGATAAGGCACTTATCAAAATGCTGAAACAAATCGTTCCTTTCGATCCCGACCATCTTCCTTACGAGATCAGGCTGGTGGAGCTGTTTGCTGCAAAGTATCCGGATATTCCCCAGTTCGCCTGCTTCGATACTGCTTTTCACCGAAACATGCCTGAAACAGCCAAACGGCTTCCCATTCCCGCCCGGTTCGACCGGGCCGGCGTGAGGCGCTACGGCTTTCATGGCTTGTCGTACAGCTATCTGCTGCAGGCGCTGGAACGCGACCCGGGACGAAAGAAAGCCGGCGGAAAAATTGTGTTAGCCCATTTGGGCAACGGGGCCAGTCTCGCGGCGGTGTCCGGAAGAACCGGTAAGGATACCAGCATGGGCTTTTCTCCTGTCGGCGGCATCCCGATGAGTACACGGACCGGCGATCTGGATCCCGGCGCCGCCTGGTACATGATCAAATCGGAAAAGCTTTCTCCAAAGCAATTCGATCATCTTGTCAATGCGGAGTCGGGCCTGCTCGGCATTTCCGGCAGCAGCGGCGATATGAAAGATCTGTTAGCGCGCAGGGCTAAAGACGCCAAAGCCGCATTGGCGGTCGACCTTTTCTGCTATCAGGTTAAAAAATGGATCGGCGCTTTTGCAGCAGCGCTTGGCGGCCTCGACATACTGGTCTTCTCCGGAGGCATTGGTGAATTTGCGCCGGAGGTCCGGTCGGCAATATGCCATGGCATGGGTTTTATGGGCATATCACTGGACCCATCGAAGAACCGGCGCAATGCGCGACTGATCTCCAAATCAAATGCTCCCGTCGCGGTATATGTGATCCATACCGAAGAAGAATGGATGATTGCCAGGATCGTCAATCGCCTGCTCCGCACTTCGAATAAATCTATCAGAAATAAAAAACACTAAGATGAATACGCCTGTCCGAACCTCCAAGAAGGTTCTTTCGCCGAGCCTGCTGAAGAACATCGACGCCTGGTGGCGCGCCGCGAATTATTTGTCTGTCGGCCAACTCTACCTGCGCGACAATCCCCTGCTCAAGAAACCGCTTAAACTGGAGCATATCAAGAAAATGCAGCTCGGGCATTGGGGAACCACGCCCGGCCAGAATTTTATCTATACTCATCTTAACCGGGTCATCGTTGAACATGATTTGAACATGATCTATATTTCAGGCCCCGGTCACGGCGGACCGGCCGTCGTGGCGGGCACTTACCTGGAGAGTACTTACAGCGAATTCTATCCGGCCATCAGCCGGGATGAAGAAGGCCTGAAGAAATTATTCACCCAATTCTCTTACCCCGGAGGTATTTCGAGTCATGCCTCACCGCAAACTCCCGGCTCCATTCATGAAGGCGGCGAACTGGGATATTCGCTTAGTCACGCCTTTGGCGCTGTGTTCGACAACCCTGACCTGATCGCTGCCTGTGTGGTGGGCGACGGCGAAGCGGAGACTGGTCCCCTGGCAACTTCCTGGCATTCCAATAAATTCCTGAATCCGCTCACCGATGGCGTGGTGCTGCCCATCCTGCACCTGAACGGATATAAGATCTCAAACCCGACCGTGCTGGCGAGGATCAGTCATGAAGAGCTCGATTCGCTGTTCCGGGGCTATGGCTGGACGCCAATTTTTGTTGAAGGCAGCGAGCCGGAGCCCATGCACCAGGCCATGGCTGCCGCACTGGATGAAGCGCTCGCTCAGATCCACGATATAAAAAAGAAAGCGGGGCACGATCCTGAAAAGCAGGTCAGGCCCCGCTGGCCGATGATCATCCTGCGTTCGCCCAAGGGGTGGACCGGGCCAAAGGAAGTAGACGGCTATACCATTGAAGGCAATTTCCGCTCGCACCAGATACCCCTTCTCGTTTCTGCGGAAGCCCCAAAGGCCCATTTGAAAATGCTGGAGGATTGGATGAAGAGCTATAAGCCCGAAGAGCTCTTCGATGAACGCGGAGCGCTGCGGGAAGAGATCGCCGCTTTGGCTCCCAAGGGAAACCGGCGCATGGGCGCCAATCCCAATGCCAATGGCGGCATGCTGCTGAGGAACCTGCGACTGCCAGACTTCCGGGACTATGCCATTGAAGTTCCGAAACGATCATCTCCCGGCGAAGGCGATGTGCATGTTACGGGGCGCTTTCTGCGGGATACACTGAAGATGAACAAAGAGGCGCGCAACTTCCGGATCTTCGGACCCGACGAAACCGTGTCGAACAGGCTGGAAGCTGTTTTCGAAGCCACCAACCGGCAGTGGGAAACGGAGATCAGAAAGCACGATGAATTCCTGGCCCCCGCGGGACATGTTATGGAGATGCTGAGCGAACACCAGTGCGAGGGATGGCTGGAAGGTTATCTGCTCACCGGTCGTCATGGCTTGTTCAACTGCTATGAGGCCTTCATCCATATTGTCGACTCCATGTTTAACCAGCACGCCAAATGGCTGAAGATGACCAGCGAAATTCCCTGGCGGAGAAAGATCGCCTCGCTGAACATTCTGCTGACCTCCACCGTCTGGCGGCAGGACCATAACGGGTTCACGCACCAGGACCCGGGCTTTATAGATCATGTTGTCAATAAAAAATCGCAGATCGTAAGGATCTATCTGGCTCCCGATGCCAACTGCCTCTTATCGGTTATGGATCACTGTTTGCGAACCCTGCATTATGTTAATGTGATCATCGCCGGCAAGCATCCTTCGCCGCAATGGCTCAGTATGCAGGAAGCGATAGAACATTGCACGCGGGGCATCGGCATGTGGGACTGGGCATGCAATGACCAGGATTGCGAACCCGATGTGGTGATGGCCTGCGCGGGAGACGTGCCCACGCTCGAAACATTAGCTGCAGTTTCCATTTTACGGGAACATCTGCCTGAATTAAAAATACGGGTGGTGAATGTGGTCGACCTGCTCCGGCTGGAGAGAAAGACCGAGCACCCGCACGGTTTAACAGAATCCGATTTCGACAACCTGTTTACGAAAGACAAGCCGGTTATCTTCGCTTTCCATGGGTACCCCTGGCTCATTCACCGCCTTACCTACAACCGGGCCAATAACGCCAATATCCATGTGCGGGGATATAAGGAAGAAGGAACCATTACGACAGCCTTCGATATGACGGTGCTGAACGACATGGACCGTTTTCATTTGGCCATCGACGCGATAGACCGTCTGCCGCAGACGGGAAGCCGGGGCGCTCACTTAAAACAAAAACTGCTTAACAAGCTGATCGAACACAGTCAGTATATCAAAGAGCACGGCGAGGATATGCCGGAGATCCGGGATTGGAAATGGGGAAAGTAGATGACAGTTGGCAGATGACAGCTTTGCCCGCCGGAGTCCGAAGGACGCAGGCGGGTGAAGGGTTGGCAGATAAGAATAAAATAACTAACGGTGGACCCGCAACAATTTGTCATCACCGCAGATGGTTCGAAGACCATTTATCATCCTGTATTCAAAGAGCATTATCATTCTGTAAACGGAGCGTTGCAGGAAAGCCGCCATGTATTCATTGAAGCGGGATTGAAATATGTTGCGGAGAAAACAGGGAGCCGGGAAATCCGGGTTCTTGAAGTGGGGCTCGGGACCGGGCTCAACTTCCTGCTCAGCGCCGACTACTGCAAGTCACACGCCATTTCCCTTCGCTATTGCGGCGTGGAAGCTTATCCACTTTCATTAAAAACGATTGCAGTAACCGGATATCAGGAATACGTCGACACAAGAACCTGGAAGGACTTCCTGTTTGCTTATGAACCGGCCATGAAGCAGGAAATTGAATTGTCGCCCGGCATCTGTCTGACCATTCGTCACCAGCAGGTACAGGATTACAAAACCGGCTTATCCTTCGACCTGATTTATTTCGACGCCTTTGCTTCCGCAAGTCAGCCTGAGATGTGGAGTGCAGATATCCTGGGGCATGTTATCCGAATGCTGAAACCCGGAGGCGTTTTTGTTACCTATGCCGTGAATGCCGGTCTGAAAAAAACGCTTCTTGATCTTGGCTGTCACCTGGAAAAACTGCCCGGCGCCGCAGGCAAGCGTGAAATGCTCAGGGCGTCCGTGGCATGATCATTGTACCAACTTCTGCGCTTCCCCTTCCTTTTCCAGCTGCCTCTTCTCCCGATTCCTGCATTTCTGATATCCCGTTGTTGTACCGTTGTAATGTGACGAGGCATGGTGCGGATGGTATTGCTTTTCCTGCTTTTGTTTTGGGTTCGGTCGAGTGTGGCCCAGGAAATGCTCGGTGTAAGAAACAGTAACTATGCCGGTATTCAATCTGTATTCCTGAACCCCTCGTCGATAGCCGGCTCCAGACTACCCTGGGATGCGGAGATCGCCGCAGGCCTGATGCTCGACAATAATTTTTTTTATATCCCCGCCCGGCAGGCTTCACCGGTTCAATTCGGGAAAATTGCGGGGCAGCTCAGGAACAGAACGATTCAAACACGTTATGATCCCCGGTATCCGGATCAAACCTATAACCTCAGTGCTGCTGCGATCGCGATGGGGCCCTCTTTTTTTGCTCCCCTGAACAGCAATACGTTCATCGGCTTTACCATGGCGGTTCGCGGCTATGCTGACTTCCGGAATGTATCCGGCCATCTGGCGCAAAACCTCTACACCAACTTCAACGATCAATCGCTTTGGAACAAACCCTGGCATGATCAATACGAGAAAGCTTTTTCAGCAAGCTGGATTGAATACGGTCTTCATTATGCGAAAAAAATAAGCGGCAGAAAAAATCATAAATGGCTGATTGGCGGCGGCCTCAGCTTGCTGGGCGGCATGCTTTCCGCCTATGCCGATCAGGCCGATCTCAACTATATGATCCGGGATTCCAGTCATATCGTGGTCGAGTCTTCCGCCCTTCGTTTCGCTAAAACGAAAATAGCAACCGAACACATCTCGCCTTCGAACCTGAACCACGGATCGGGCCTGTCGGCCAATATGGGAATAAGCTATTCCTTCGGCGGTCGCTATTCGTGTAATTTCCGCACGGCCAACGACTATGAAGATGCGTCGGACCTGCCCTATGTATTCAAGATCGGGCTTTCGGTAGTCGACTGGGGATTTCTCCGGTTCAGCAGAAATTCAACTGCCTATCAGCTCGATCCAAACAGCCCGTTTTTCCATTCCGATTCAACCGGCACGGTTTCGAATACGGGATCGGTCAGCAGCTTTCTGCGGCAGCTCGATTCTGCAAGTGGCCTTGCACAAAACCATTTCACGCTCGCCCTTCCGTCTGCCCTCAGTCTGCAGGCGGACTGGAACCTGTTCGGAAATTACTATCTCAATGCCACCATCATAAAATCTCTGCCGCATGGCAGTCAGCCTGGCATGACCCGGCCGGATGTTTATTCCCTGGCCCTGCGGTATGAGTCGGCCTGGCTGGAAGCCTGCGTACCTTTTTCCCTGATTTATTATGGCCGCTGGCAGCCGCGTTTAGGGCTGGCCTTTCGTATCGGTTATTTCTTTTTTGGAGCCGATGCGCCGGGCAGCCTGCTGGGGCTGAACAATTTTGAACGAACCGATATCTATGCCGGGATCCGCTATTTCCCATTACCGAAGAGACATAAATCAGACCTGCGATGCCCGGAGATACCATTATGATTTTTTATTCGGAATAACGCAACATGTGGATAACTCATCTCTCATTTTGGGAAAGGAGGTTTTCACTTTTAATTAAGCCGGCTTTTCATAATACGGTTCCATTTTTATCGTTATACCAGCGTCCAATTTCCCGGTAACCAAATACCCGTAGAGAACAGGTCATTGAATGTCACGTTTATTTTTTTCCATTAAAACCAGTTTTCTTGTATGAAAAAGCTATTGCTGATTTTCCTGTGTGTACCCTTTCTCGGTAAGGCTCAGTTCAAGATTGTGAACATGGCAACGATCAACCTGCTGGAATTGCGGTCCGATACCTGGCCGATCAACCTGCAGCGCGTAACCACGCCGACCGACACCACGTATGTGCTGAATTTCCGCACCCAGGAGTACACGAACGCGGTGATCATGAAAACCCTGACCTTCCGCTCACTCGATCAGCTGAAGTATTTTGAAAAGGCTTTATCGGCCTTAAAGGTGGGGTCGAACGGTGATGTGGCGGAATTCAAAGACTATACCCTGAAGCGCGTGGATGTTAAGCAGGACGGTATCTGGTACACGCTTAATTACGATGGAGCACTGACGAATTTCAAACAGGCCGAAGCGGATAAAATGATCAGCACGATCAGCAGTCTCTGATATTACTAATCCGTGCTCTTCCCGATAAAATCAAACGGCATGACCGCTGGTCAGTGCCGTTTGAAGTATTGAATTTCCTGCTCATGTTTCTTCGCCGCTTCCATGGTACTGAACGTACCCAGGTTGCGGCGTTTTTTTGTTTTGGGATCCAGCTTCCGGGAATAAAGCCGGTATTCTCCGGATTTTAACTTGCGTATCATGGCTTTTTTTGAAGAAAGGTGCAAAGATGATGCCTGCGGCAGCCTGTTTTCCTAAAGGCTCAATATCTTTAAGGTATGGCATCAAAGCGGCCATATTCAGTTTATGCATAAACTCACCCTCTACCCGGCAGTGCTGGTCCTTTTACTGGCAGCCTGCCACTCCACAGATAAAAAGACCGAAGCCCCCGATTTCCTTGCCGCAAATATCGATACCGCGGTCAGTCCCTCGCAGGACTTTTTCCAATACGCCAATGGCGGTTGGATAAAGAAAAATCCCATCCCGCCGGATGAAAGCAGCTGGGGGGTCGGCTACCTGGTCCAGGAAGAAATCTATAACCGCCTTCGGAAGATCAACGAAGAAGCAGAGCAAAAAACGTCCGCTCCCGGTACCGCTGACCAGCAGATCGGCGACTTCTGGCATAGCGGCATGGACACGGTTGCCATCGACAGCCTGAAACTGAAACCCCTGCAGGCCGACCTGGACCGGATCAACGCAATAAAAACAAAGGATGACCTGATCCAGCTGGCCGCCTCTTTTCATACGAAAGGCATCAGGGTCTTATTCGCCGACGGCGTCGCTCAGGACGATAAGCAGAGCGACGTGATGGCCTACCAGTTGGCACAGGGCGGATTGGGCATGCCGAACCGGGACTACTATTTTAAAACAGACGACAGAACAAAAGGAGTTCGCAAAGCCTATCAAACCTTTTTATTCCAGGTAATGCATGAACTGAATTCAGACAACGCCTCTGCCGCCAGGCAGGCCGCTGCCGTTTATGCACTGGAGCTGCGACTGGCCACGGCGTCGCGGAAACTGCAGGACCTCCGCGACCCTTATAAGAATTATAACAAAATGAACATTCCGAAGCTGGTGCAGGTCTCCGGGTCCTTCAACTGGCCGCTTTATTTAAAAACGGCAGGCGTTCCCCAGCCTGACTCGGTGATCGTGGGTCAGCCGGAATTCTACAAGGCATTGGGAGAAGCGGTTCAGCAAACGCCTATCAATGTCTGGAAAAGCTACCTGGCTTTTCACCTGGTCCGCTCTTCGGCGCCTTATCTCGACAGCGGCAATTATGCGCATTACTTTGCCTACCTGCAGACCCTCACGGGCGCCAACACGATCAGGCCCCG
>DASZRP010000105.1:0-7606 GCA_035548895.1 Puia sp.
ATCAACCTGCCGCTGTTTAATGGTTGCTTCGGCAATGCTGATCTGTGAAGCGGTCGCGTTGCTTTGCTCTGTGGTCGCATTGCTTTGATGGGCCGCCTGTTTCTTTTGCTCCTGAAGGATCAGCAATTGCTTTTCAGCAGATTCTTTGGCAGCCTGCTTGTCTTCATATTGTTGTTCGGTTACCGAGTGGTCTTTGATCAGGTTCGCATAGCGGTTAAATTCTTGCGTCGTCTGCCATACATTCACTTTCGCCTTTTCAATCTGGGCATCCATGGTAAGCAGCGCCGCCTGTGAGATGCCGATATTGGAATGTGCAGCGGCAGCGGCAGCCCTGGCGGAAATCAGGTTGCTTTGCGCTGTTGCGAGGGCAGCTTCCGCCTGGTTCACCCGCATACGCAGGTCGCGGTCATCCAGTATGAGCAGGGTATCCCCTTTCTTTACCGGCTGATTGTCGGTTACGCGAACCTCCTTTATATACCCGGAAACCCGCGGAATGATCGGACTGATATTGGCCTCTACCTGAGCATCGTCTGTTTCTATATGATGCTGGGCATGATTCCATTTGGTCAGACCAAACCAGCCACCTCCAATAACCAGTGCAATGAGGATGATGAGAAAAACCTTGCTTCTTTTCCTTGGCTGTGCCTGACTGCCGTTATTTTCTGTTGCCATAATGCTTGCGTTAAAATGCGTTAAAAGTTGAATTATTTTTTTACAAGGGTATCGTTGAGCACACCTGCTTTTTCCAGCAGCGTATTGTAAGCCACGATGGCATCTGCTTTCGCCAATTCAAGACTTATCTGCGCCTGCAGCAGGGCTACATTGGCATCAAGCAGATCCGTTACGGTTACAAGACTATTTTCATACTTATTTTTTGTGATCTTGTAATTCTCGGTTCCCTGGTCAATGGCAATCCGGCTCACCTCGATTTTTTTCTGGGCGGAAATATAGTCCTCATAGGCTTTATTAATACCCAGCCTGACCTGGTCGTCCAGATAATCCTCATTGGCCTGGACTTCGGCCAGCCTTGCCTTCGCCTGATCCATTTTGGCGCTGGTCTTCCAGAGAGAAGACAGGTTATAGGACAATCCGACGCCATAAGTAACTGCATTGGTAATACTTAACAATCCCGGAATGTCAGCTGCGATATAGCCGCCCGTTAGCGCAATGGAAGGATAGTAGTCGCTGGCCGCCTGTTTGATCCCTACCGCGGAAGCCTTTTTTCTGAACTGCAGCGCCAGCACGTCCTTCCGGTTCACCAGTGCTAACTGTTCGTAATCGTTAATGGATTTTACGGTGTAGGTCTGGCTCAGGCTGGAAGAATCCGGTACCAGGGTCTCGTGCTCAGGTAAGCCCAATAAAAGGTTCATGTTAACCATCGCCACCTGAAGATTGCTTTCCGCGTCAACCAGGGTAAGTTCGATATTGGAAGTCTGCAACGCTGCTTTTAACCGGTCATTCCGGGCGAGCAGACCGTTTTGCTCGAGATTGTAAAAATCGGAATCTCTCGAACGCGACTGGGCAAGGTTTTCGCGAATCAGCCGCACATTGACGCTGGCCTTGTAAAGATTGCTGTAAGCGCCAATGGTATTCAGTATCACCTCTTCCCGGTCATAGTCGCCATCGAGCGTGGTTGCCTTTTGCAGGAATTCGGCCGACCGTATTCCATACTGAATGCGAAACCCCGAAAAAACCGGCAGGGAGAGATTGGCAATTCCGTAGGCAGCCTGATTCACCTTGACCTCGCCTAAAGAGTTTCCTCCATTTCCCCCGTTGTTATTCGTATTATATTTAATATCGATATTCGGTTGGGTTAGTCTCAGATAAGATCCGCTGACCTTCAGGTCAGGCAACTGGTTATTCTTCGCTTCCCTGAGCGCAGCGGTCGACTGATCGATCCTCGCCCGGGAAGCACGCAATAATTTACTGTTCTGAATACTCAGGGCTATCGCTTCGTTCAGCGAAATATTCCGCACGGTATCCTGCGCCGCGGCAGCGCCGGAGATCAGCATGAACAGGATGAAAACGGCTCCGGAAATTGTTCTTTTAAGATTCATTTGATAGAATTGCTTTGAAAATAGTTTTAATATGCGTCGATAGTTTCTTTTTCATCTGCCGCTCAAATTCCTCCTCTGAAAGCGACTCCAGCTTGTGATACGATTTATAAAAATCCTGGTTCACCAGCATGTGCGATATGGTCCCGATCAGGGTGTTCATCAGCAGGGGCACATCCACACTTTTTTTAAATACTCCTTTTTTTTGTCCGATCCGGAGCAGATCGTTTATGCTGGCGGTATTCCGGTATTTCAGCTTGGAAAGCATTTCCAGAATGGCCGGATTCTGGTTGATGACCTGCTCACAGAGCAGAATGCGGTGAAATTTTTTCCGTTGCAGGATTTTTTCAACATATTCATCCAGGAGGCAATACATTTTCTGAAAAGGATCCAGGCGTTCATCCTTGATCAGGGCATCCACCTTCTCCCGGATATTGAGGCTTCTTCTTTCGAAAATCGCCTCCATCAGTTTTTCTTTGGAGCCAAAATAATATGAGATCATCGCGGTGTTGATCCCGGCCTCCTCAGCAATATCCCGGACTGACGTACCTTCGAATCCTTTCCGGGAGAAGAGCAGCTCTGCCTTGTCCATGAGCTGCAACTGCTTTATTGAATACGCTGATTTCATTTGCGGGTGCAAAGTTAATTAAACGTTTGTTTAATTTCCACATTTTCTTCAATGTTTTTTTGATCTGTCGCTTCAGGGAGCCGGAGATTTTTCCGAATCGGCGAACAGTTGGTCATGTTATTGCAATTGTTAAGCCTATGATTCAATTTATTGTACACGTTAAAATTTGATAACAATTGTCCGTTGGTGATCATGGGCAATTTTTTATAAAACCTTTGCCAGTCAACGGTTTCAGGGTTCTGTTGCGGTGGTCGGCATAATAGAATGACCGCCGATTTGGCTTTCCGGCGAAAAAAAGCAGAATTATATTTGTTGCGGAATTGAAAATTACCAGGTTGACCGGCAATGAGCCGGTTGCCAGACTAAGGTCAATTGCTGCCGTCATATAATGACTAACAGATCTTGCCGGTAAATTTTTAATCAATTTCCAGAACAATTAAATCGTCACATTATGAAACCAGTATTCTCGCTTTCGAATCTCAGAAAATCAGCTTCGGTACTTGCAGCTGTACTGTTGCTCACCGTTGGTTCTGCCCAGGCAAATGCTACGCCGATCATTGAAAAGATCATCAGCCCGGTCGATCAGGCCGTTTCGGTAACCTATATAGGCGCTACGGACAACAGCCTGGTTTTCCACATGGAATTCAATAACCAGGCCGGTCAGAAGTTTTGGCTCATCATTAAGAATGATGCCGGTGATGTCGTATATCAACAGGCTTTTAAAGACGCTCATTTCTCCAAGTCCATTCGCCTGCCTAAGGAAGATGGCGAAATGCACCCGGTATTCGTCATTAAAACATCCAACGAAGAGGTAGAACGCCGGTTTGTCGTGAACCGGAAAATTTCTGAACACATCGAAGTCACCAAATTGTAAGCTGTTCCAGCCATTCAATAAAGGGTCCGTTTTTCCGGGCCCTTTTTATTTTGATCAGTTATCGACCACCCGGATGGAGGGCCGGGAGTCTCCGGGGTCCCGATGTTCATAGTGGAGCTTAAAATCCCGAAGATCGGACCTGAATTTTCTTTCCCGGTGCAGGTCGTATTGATAAATCGTTTGCCCCACGTCATAGAGAAAGGGCATGCCCTCTGTTTCAAATTCGTATTTATCGTCATTCAAAATCTCGTCCTCATTGGTATATACCGTGGCGGCCAGCATGAATTCAATATTATGGTCAAAGTCGACGATGTACGAAACATCGGTCAGGCATCCATAGGCCCAGCCAACCTTATTGAAAACCCGCACCGCGGGCGGCAGTCGATGTCCGCCACCCTGAAAAAAAAATTTTACATAGCTATCGTAAAACTCGCTGGTATCGTATTTCGGCCAGGGTGTTTCGGAAGGATACTGGGAAAGATAGCGCCATAGGAAATCATAGTCTTCCGTTGCAAGGTGAAACCGCTGGCGTTCCGGAACGGATTTCGGGAAAAGGATCGATTGAAGTATTTGCTGCAGGTCTTCGAGCGGCATATTATTATGCCGGGTGAAATTCATCGGTGCGTTGATCAAACTATCTTTCCAATCGAAATAGGCCCTGCCCAACAAAGCCGGTCTTGAGAAATCGAATGAATCGGCATTGAGGGCCGGCGGCTGGGTGTAAATTGATTTTCCGGAAGCATCAAGAAACCGTACCTGGTTGGTATGGCGGTTCTCCCATTCAGACAAATGCATGAATTGCCGCACAATGCGCGTCCGGTCATACCCTTTTGCATGAAGATTGCGGTTGATTTCCTGTTGCCCCACAAACTCATACATCCGGTTATATGCGTCATTATCACTGATCAAAAACGCCTTCCGGATGAACTGGGCAATAGAGGGCAGGCCGGTCTCGGAAGTGCTGTCCCGGTATAAGGGCTTCTGTCCCGAAAAACTGCTGTCATATTGAATCGCCGTAAACTTATTGACTCCCGGCCTGTCCATTTTATGCAGCTTTTCCAGGCAGAGCGCAGCAAGCGGAAGCTTAACCGTTGAAGCCGGATAATAATAAAGGCTGTCCCCCGCATTGAAATAAAAATTCCTGAAAGAAGGCCGATTCTTCGCATCCCGGTCAATCTGTGTGTAGATGATCTGAATCCTGTACTTATCCTTATTCTTAAGCATTCGCTGCATCAGGGTATCCGGCCCGGACTCCAGTATCTGCTTTAAAAACAGATCAGTTTTAAGCTGGGCCGAAGCAAAAAAGCCGGAAACCAGCATTACGAAAAGCAAGGCTAACCTTCTCATGCAAACGAATATACAATGTTTGCTAATTATGACGGTATGGATGGAAGCGGGCGCCATTGCCGCCATCCGTTCTCTGTTATACTAAGCAGTTCCACTTATGGGCTTAACAGCAGGCGCAGGCCCGGCAGACGCAGGTCGGCCGATCTTAAAAAAAAGATATGACCGGTAACCGGAATAAAAGTAATTTTGGGAATATTATAAGCTGCTCATGAAACTTTTTGTTGCCGGTCTGCCCTATGACTTTGACGATACCGATTTAAAAGAAATGTTCGAACTCTATGGGGAAGTGGTTTCTGCTAAAGTAGCCATTGACCGGGAAACCCGGAAGAGCCGTGGTTTCGGATTTCTTGAAATGAAAGTCGCGCTTGAAGCAAAAGAAGCCATCGCCGCATTGCATGGCGCCCGTCTTCGCGGCGGGAAAGAGTTGGTTGTGCGGGAAGCTGAGGACAAGCCCCGCGATAATAATTCAAGGGATAATTCCAGAGACCAGCGGGGCGGCGGTTTCAGGCCCCGCCGATACTAAGCTATTCCCCTTCATTCCGGAGCGCGCGGTCTAAGTGCACATATCCTCCATCCACATGAATCAGTTGACCGGTGGTGTGACTTGATTTTTCCGACAGCAGGAAAGCCGTTGTATTTCCGATCTCTTCTATAGTGGTCATTCTATGCTCTAGTGGAATTCTCGATGTGATTTCCGCCAGGCGCGCCTGGCTATCCGGAAATTTAAGGATCCAGTTTGCGTATTGCGGCGTCCAGGCCTCGGATACCACAATCGCGTTCACCCTGATCCTGTATTTCAAGAGCTCTACCGCCCATTCCCTGGTCAGCGCATTTCTTCCCCCATTGGCAGCCGCATAAGCAGAAGTGCCTCCCTGTCCGGTTTCCGCCGATTTAGAGGTTATATTAACAATCGCGCCCTTCGATTTAATAAGCTCCGGAAGCGCAAAATGCGCCATCAGGTAATAATGCACCAGATTATTGTGCATGCTTTCCATGAACCGTTGATAATTGCCGTTCTCCAATCCAACCCCATCGTTGAGTCCAGCATTATTTACGAGCCCGTAAATGCTTCCCAACGAGGCGACGATTTCCCGTATAACCGTTTCACAGGCTTCAGGCATGGTAAGTTCCGCGGTAAAAGGAAAGGCTTGTTGATTAATCTGCCTCAATTCCGAAACAAGCTTTTGATTGTCTTCGCCGTTTCGTCCCACGATAGCCACTTTTACTCCTTCGCCCGCCAATACCCGCGATATCCCTTCGCCGATGCCCTTTGCCCCGCCGGTTACAATAATTACCTTTTCTTTTAATTGCAGGTCCATCCCGTTCGTTTTATAGTTCAAAAACCTTCTCCATCAGCCGCCATTTTTCACCAGGGCTCGTTCCTGGCAAAAACTGTTGATAGGTCTCCATCAGCCGTTCCCACTCTTCCACTTTCGGATTATGAAGATCTGCATCCGCCTTCTTTTCAAATGAAAACCCGGGATCTGTTTCTATAATCATGAACAACCGGTTTTCTACCAGATAAATTTCCATCTTCCGAATGCCGGAATCCCGGATACTTTTGATGATCTCCGACCACACCTTCCGGTGATGGGCTTTATAGGCTTCAATCAGCACCGGATCGTTCTTAAGGTCCAATGCAAGGCAATAACGGTTGGTGAACCCGGGCATTTTTTCTCTTTTAAGACTTATAGGCTTTAACATTTTGCTTCGAGCTTCCCAGTCCGTCAATCCCCAGTTCAACTACATCGCCAGCCTTTAAATAGACCTGTGGATTCATGCCCAACCCTACTCCGGCGGGTGTGCCTGTAGACACTATATCGCCGGGCAGTAAAGTCATGAAGCGGCTTATATAGGCAATCAGGAATGGTATTCTGAAAATAAGATTCGCCGTCGTGCCGTTCTGCACCGTTTTACCATTCAGCTTAAGCCAGAGTTTCAAATTATTCACATCGGCAATCTCGTCCGGCGTCAACAGCCAGGGTCCCAGGGGAGCAAATGTGTCGCACCCTTTTCCCTTGTCCCAGGTACCGCCCCGTTCAATCTGAAATTCCCGTTCGCTCACATCATTATGCAGGCAATAACCGGCGACATGTTCCAGCGCATTTTGTTCATCAACATAAGATGCCTTTTTACCAACCACGAACGCCAGTTCTACCTCCCAGTCAGTTTTTTTGGAATCCTTCGGAATGATGATGTCATCAAATGGTCCGCAAATGGCCGTAGTCGACTTCATAAACAATACCGGTTCTTTAGGAGGTTCTGCATTGGTTTCTTTGGCGTGATCCGCATAATTCAAACCAACACAAATAATTTTGGAAGGTCGTCCAACGGGAGGCAGCAGCGCGAGCGGTTCAGGTATTCGTTTCAATTTACCTTCATTCGCCGCAACAAAAAGCTTCAACCGGCTTAAGCCGTCAGATTCAAAAAATCTTTCATCGAAGTCCGATCCAAATGGCGATAAGTCATACGCCAGGCCGTCTATTACGATACCGGGGCAAATCTTTCCCTGCTGCAGGCATCTGATCAATTTCATTTTTTCACTTTTATTATTAAACGATTCATAAAAATATACTTTCCTGCAGTTAGTTTCAGGTTGACGCCTGAAAATAAATCTAACCTGAGTTCCGCTAAATCAGGTATCCCGCTGAACAATGTAAGCGAAGTTAAATTTCAAAATGAATCCCCTGAAATGATTTCCGG
>DASZRP010000106.1:0-9401 GCA_035548895.1 Puia sp.
TTTGCGCTGCTTGGGCTGCTTGTCTTCCGACACATCCGGTTTCTCACTGGATACCACGGCCTGTTTGTCGAGGATTTTATAAACGAGCTCCTGTTTACCGAGCTTTTTGGCACTGGGGATCTTCAACTGCTCAGCAATATCGAGCAGTTCGGGAACGAGCATGTCGTTTAATTGGAGTATGTCGTACATAGTAAGGCTTGAGAATTACAGCAGTATGAGACTGTTCTGTAGAAAAAAGGATTTATGAAAAAATGTATTTAGATTAAGGACGAGCGGAACGACTAACTGATGGTTTGCGAGCAAAGGATAAGAACGAATCAGCCTGATTCCGCTGCAATGTTAGCTAAAAAATGGAAAAAGCAAAAAAATATTTCAGGGATTATCTTTGCCGTTCATTCGGGAAAGCTTAAAAATCATCATGTTCAACAAAAGAGTTAAAGTTAAGGACGCCGTGGCCCTCCCGGCAGGCCAGCAGATCACGGTTATGGGTTGGGTAAGAAGTTTTCGCAATAACCAGTTCATCGCGTTGAATGATGGTTCTTCCAACGATCAGTTGCAGGTTGTGCTGGAGCTGGGACGCTTCGACGAGTCGCTATTGAAAAAACTCACCACCGGCGCCTCCATCAAAGCCAGCGGTCTTCTCGTGGAATCGCCCGGCAAGGGCCAGCGGGTGGAACTAAAGGCCGATCAGGTCGAGATCCTGGGAGAAAGCGATCCGGAGAAATATCCGCTTCAGCCTAAAAAGCACAGCCTGGAATTCCTGCGCGAGATCGCTCACCTGCGTTTTCGCAGCAATACCTTTGGCGCGGTATTCCGCGTCAGGCACGGCCTGGCTTTCGCTACCCATCAGTTCTTTAACGACCGTGGGTTCGTTTATCTTCATACCCCGGTCATTACGGCTTCCGATGCGGAGGGCGCAGGGGAAATGTTCAAAGTGACCACGCTCCCGCTGGATAATCCGCCAAAGACGGAAAGCGGTCAGATCGACTTCAGCCAGGATTTCTTCGGCAGGGCAACTAACCTCACCGTGAGCGGACAGCTCGAAGGCGAAATGGCTGCCATGGGGTTTGGAGAGATCTACACCTTCGGTCCTACCTTCCGCGCTGAAAATTCCAATACCACCCGCCATCTCGCGGAGTTCTGGATGATCGAACCGGAAATGGCTTTTTATGATCTGGAGGACAATATGAACCTTGCTGAAGCTTATATCAAGCACCTGATCAATTACGCGCTCACCAATTATCGGGCTGATCTGGAGTTTCTTGACCAGCGGCTGGCTGAAGAGGAAAAACAAAAACCGCAACAGGAACGCAGCGGCATGGGGCTGATCCAGAAGCTGGAATTCGTGGCGAGCCAGGAATTTCAACGGATCACCTACACCGAAGCCATCGAAATCCTGCGGCAGTCGAACGAGTACAAGAAAAAGAAATTCAAATATGATGTCGAATGGGGCATCGATCTTCAGAGTGAACACGAGCGTTTTTTAGTGGAAAAGCATTTCAAAAAGCCAGTGATCGTTACAAACTACCCTAAGGCCATAAAGGCGTTCTATATGCGCCAGAACGAGGACGGCAAGACCGTTGCGGCTATGGATATCTTGGCCCCGGGCATCGGGGAGATTGTGGGCGGATCCCAAAGAGAAGAAAGGCTCGACCTGCTCCTGGAGCGCATGAGGGAAATGCATATCCCCGCCGAACAGATGTGGTGGTATCTCGACAGCCGCCGCTTCGGTACTGTGCCGCATGCGGGCTTCGGCCTTGGTTTCGAACGCATGGTGCAATTCGTTACCGGCATGGGTAATATCCGCGACGTAATCCCCTTCCCCAGAACACCGGGGAATGCCGAATTCTAATTTAGAATGACGGATGATGGTAAATCGATTTCTGTTTTAAGGTCATCATAAAAAATTCTCAAAAAATTTTTTATAGGATTTGAATGAACCGAACCGGTTCATTCCTAATCATTTATATCCGATAAGGTTGAATAATCGGGTATAGTATTCATTAAAATATGGTACTTTGTTTTGCATAGTACTAAGTTTCCCCCTATCTTTGATGTGGAATTGAGATAATGGCAGATTCCGGGCTGAGCCGGAACGTAAAAATTAAGACATGAATATAGAAAACACACAGAGCCAGATGCGAAAGGGGATCCTGGAATTCTGTATTCTTTCCATCATACGCCGGGGAGAAGCTTATCCTTCGGATATCGTGGAAGAAATGAAAAGGGCCAACCTGCATATTCTGGAAGGCACGCTTTATCCCCTGCTCACCCGCCTGAAGAATGCGGATATGCTCACCTACCGCTGGGTAGAAAGCAATTCGGGTCCGCCCCGGAAATATTTTTCCCTCACCGATAAAGGACTGGCCTTTTACCGGGAACTGGAGACCACCTGGAAAGAACTGGCAGATGCGGTAGACACCCTGGCCAATAAAAGCAACAGTTTCACAGAAAATTCTTAGACTGACCATCCTCAAATTATCAGATAATGAAAAAGATCATCAACATCAACTTTCACGGCCGCGTGGTTCCGATCGAGGAAACCGCTTATGATATTCTTCGCGATTATGTCGATCAGTTGCACCGGCATTTCGAAGCAGAAGAAGGAGGTGATGAAATTGTGAATGATATCGAAAACCGGTTTGCGGAATTGTTTTCGGAAAAACTGAAGAAGGGAGCTACCTGCATCACCGATGCCGATGTGAACGAGATCATTTCCAGCATGGGCCGGCCGGAAGATTTCGATCAGGAAGAGTCGGCCACGACCAACGGGAAGTCGTCCGCGACCTCCGGCCGGTCCACCACCGGAAGCAATACCAACTATGCCGAGGCCGACGACGCCCGTCGCAGTCTGTTCCGCTCGGAAAACGATAAGATGCTCGCCGGCGTCTGCGGAGGCATTGCCGCTTACCTGCGGATAGATTCTTCGGTTATACGTATTATTTATGCCCTGTTGATCCTCGCCAGCTTCGGTACTGCCCTGCTCGTTTATGTTATACTCTGGGCCGTGCTGCCGCCGAAGTCGCTCGCAGCCTCGGTAAAGAAAAAGCTCTATCGCAATCCGGACCAGCGGGTTATTGCCGGCGTGGCGAGCGGCCTGGCCGCCTATTTCAATATCGAGGTCTGGATTCCGCGTCTCATCTTCGGTCTGCCCCTGCTGGCCGGTTTTCTGACGTCCGTTTTCCGCCATGTCTGGTTCCCTTTCGACCAGGGTCCGGTCTTCTTTACGGGTGGCTTTGGCGGTTCACTGGTAGTCACCTATATCATTTTATGGATCGTGCTGCCTGAGGCCAATACAGCCTCGGAAAAACTGGAAATGCGCGGCGAGAAGGTTGACATCGAATCGATCAAGAACACGATTAAAAGCGATCTGGAGGGGTTTAAACAAAAAGCCACGGTAGTGGGTGATGAAATGAAGACCCAGGCCCGCCAGTTCGGCAATCAGTTCCGCGAAGGCTCAGCTAATTTCAGCAGGAATATGTCGTCAGGCACCGGCCGCGGCATTGGTCACGCCATCGGGGTGCTGTTCCGAGCCTTCTTTCTGTTCATCGCGGCGATGATCACGTTCGGCCTGGTGGTTGCCCTCATCGGGTTGATGTTTACCGGAGCGGGAATCCTCCCGCTGAAACATTATGTCTTCAGTGGTTTCTGGGAGAATATCCTGGTCTGGTCTGCCGTACTTCTTTTTCTCGTTTTGCCGGTCGTGGGCCTGCTGACCTGGCTGATCCGCCGTATCATCGGCGTGCGCAGCGGCAATAATTACCTGGGCTATGTTTTCGGCACGCTTTGGGTAATCGGCCTGATCTCTCTGCTGGTGCTCATTGCCTCGCTTTCTTCCGATTTCAGGACACGCTCTTCGGTGAGCGACAGCAAAAACCTTTCAACACCTTCCCACGGCCGTCTCATCGTAAAGCTGAATGACAGGATGCCCGCGGATTATGAAGGCGACTGGATGGGAATTCACTGGAACCGTCATTCTCCCTTTATTGATATCAACGAAGACAGCATCGTGCTGAACACCGTACGCGTGGACATCGAAAAAAGCAATGACAGCAACTGGCACGCCAGAACGGAAAAGCTCAGCCGCGGAAGCAACAGTACGGAGGCTCGCAGCCGGGCTTCCTTTATTGATTTCGACCTGCAGCAGGACGATAGCCTGCTCTTTTTACCTCCCGGATTCCCGCTTCACCCCGGACAGCAGTTCCGCAATCAGCAGGTCGTTTTGGTGGTTCAGGTGCCTGTTGGAAAACGGATCCGCCTCGATGGCAGTCTGGACGATTATCGCTGGTTCGACCTAGGGAAGCATAACTGGCGCTATCACCGGTCTGGCTGGGACGACGACGATGACTGGAGTTTCGACGATCGCAGCAGCAACTGGATGCTCGATGTGGATTATATCATGACCGGGCACGGGCTGGAAAGAATAGCCGGCAGCGGTTCGACTTCAGCCACAAACGGCGAAAGAGCAGAAAGGCCCGAACAACCGGAAAAGCCGGAGCAGCCGGAAAAACGTGAAACTCCTGGCGGCGGTTACCGTTATCATAAGCCCGAAACCAAAAAAGACAGTGAAGAAAATAAAACAGGCGAAGTGAAAAAAGTGACCATTACCGGGCCGGCCTGCCAGGGAAATCAGCCCCGGTTGGGAAGCCGTGAAAAGGAAAATTTCTCTCCCCTGGTCCTGTTTACGGAATGGAGCTGAGGACGGGTCAATGAAAGGGTCGTCGTTCCAGCGGAAATAGTTTTATTTTCGCGTCCGTCGATACAAGGCCTGCACGAGATGAAACATACCCCGTTTTACCAAAAGCACCTCGATCTGGGTGCGAAAATGATAGAATTCGCCGGTTACCTGATGCCTGTGAGCTATTCAGGCATCACGGATGAACACCTGAATGTCCGCTCCAACGCGGGCATTTTCGATGTAAGTCACATGGGCGAATTCATTTTGAAAGGACCCGATGCGCTGGACCTGATCCAGCGGGTCACTTCCAACGATGCCTCCAAACTTACTGATGGCAAAGCGCAGTACAGCAGTCTGCCGAACATTTCCGGCGGTCTGATCGACGATCTTCTCGTGTATTGCATCAAAGAGAACAGTGTGTACATGTTAGTCGTCAACGCGTCCAATATCGAAAAGGATTGGGGCTGGATCAGCAGCCACAACAACCGGGGCGTATCGATGGAAGATATTTCCGACCGCACCTGCCTGCTGGCCGTACAGGGCCCGAACGCCACACGCCTGTTGCAGCCGCTAACGGAAATGGATATACTAAACCTGCCCTACTACCACTTCGTAAAAGGAAAATTCGCCGGCATCGACAACGTGCTGGTAAGCGCCACCGGATATACCGGGTCGGGCGGTGTGGAGATCTATTTTGAAAACAAGAACGGAGCGCCTGAAAAGATCTGGGATGCTATTTTCGAAGCCGGCCGTACGAGCGGATTGAAGCCGGCAGGACTCGGCGCCCGGGATACGCTGCGGCTCGAAATGGGCTATTGCCTTTACGGGAACGACATCAACGATCATACTTCGCCGCTTGAAGCCGGATTGGGCTGGATCACCAAATTCAGCAAAGACTTTGTTGGCCGCCCGGTATTGGAAGCCCAGAAAAAAGAAGGACTGAAAAGAAAGCTGGTGGGTTTCGAAATGGTCGACAAAGGCATACCCCGTCACGGCTATGAGATCACCGACGCCGAAGGGCAGGCGATCGGCGAAGTCACTTCCGGCACGCAATCCCCTTCCCTGGGAAAGGCCGTCGGCATGGGCTATGTAGCCGCCGCCTTTTCCAACCTCGATACCCCGGTATATATCAAAATCAGGGATAAACGATTGCGAGCAACCGTAGTCAAACTCCCGTTTGTCAGTTGAGTCATTTTTCAATTCGAACGATCCGTTCTTTTCATCAAAACCCTATTGCACATGGTTCGTGAATCAAGACCGCAACTTCATACCTGCCTTTCCCCGGCGATGCTCAACCTTTACGACGCCACCCAGGCCACCGTCGTGATCATCGATATTCTTCGCGCAACCTCAACCATCGCCACTGCGCTCTTCAACGGCGCCCGGCATGTGATCCCGGTCGACAGCGTAGCCAAATGCATTGAGCTCGGTAAACAGATCAATTGCGTTACGGCGGGTGAACGCGACGGTCAGATTGCCGAAGGATTAAGACACGGGAATTCTCCTTTTGAATATGGTCGTTCTTTTATCGAGGGAAAGATCCTCGTGCTGACGACCACCAACGGAACCCGCCTGCTGCATATGGCATTAGACAAAGGCGCCCGTGAAATCGTGACCGGGGCTTTCGCCAATCTCAGCGCCGTTTGCGATTACCTGATGAAACAGCAGAACAATGTCATTTTAGCCTGCGCCGCCTGGAAAGACCGGGTGAATATTGAGGATACCCTCTTTGCCGGCGCTGTGGTGAACCGGGTCAAAAATCATTTCGAGATCAACTGCGATTCCTCTCATATAGCGGAAAACCTGTACGAGCGTGCTGACGGCGACCTCTATGGTTTCATGAAAGCCAACAACGCTTCCCACTTCAACCGGCTTACCCTGTTCGGGCTTGAAAAAGACATCCGTTATTGCCTGGAACCCGACCAGGCGAACGTGCTGCCTATTTATGAGAACGGGAAGCTCAGAGTTTACTGACGCTTCTCCCAGGCATCCATTTTTCTTTCGAACACATCCAGCGGCATACAGCCGCCGCTCAATACTTCGTCGTGGAAAGCGGCAATGTTGAACCGGTTGCCCAGCTCTTCGGAATACCGCGTTCTCAGTTCGCGGATCTTCAACGCGCCGGTCTTATAGCTCAGCGCCTGAGCAGGAATGGCAATATAACGTTCGATCTCTGCCGTAGCGCCCTGCTCGGAAATCGCTTCATTCTCCATCATGTAACGGATCGCCTCCTCGCGGCTCATCTTATTTTCGTGCATGGCCACGTCTACTACCAATCGGACAGCCCGATGCATATCGTCGCCCAGGGCGCCCATGTATTGATAAGGATCAGTATAAAGACCCAGTTCTTTTCCGAGCGACTCACAATACAGGGCCCAACCCTCGCCATAAGCGCCATACCAGCCTAGCCTCCTGAACTTCGGCAGCAGCGTGTCTTCTATCTGCAAAGCCGTTTGATAATGATGACCCGGAATGGCTTCATGCAGAAATAACGATTCCATACCTGAGGTGATATTGAATTTCGTTGCATCCAGAATGGGAACATAGAAAATGCCCGGGCGTGAACCGTCGATAGATCCGGGATTATATTCCGCGCTGGCACTGGCTGCGCGGAATGCTTCGGTCTGCCGGATCTCGAATTTCATTTTCGGCGTGCGGCCAAATAATTTCTTCAGGTTCGGATCGATGGTTTGCTGGATCTTTCGGAAAGCATTCAACACGTCTTCCGGTGTTTTGTATGGCATGAACCGTTTATCGGTTTTCAGATAGTTGAAGAAATCGGGCAGACTGCCGGAATAACCGGTCGAGGCCTTTGTCTGTTCCATTTCCAGCCGGATCCGTTTTACCTCGCTCAGGCCAGTCTGATAGATCTCTTCAGGGGTGTTATTCGTTGTGGTCCAGAAACGGATGAGATAGTGATAAAGGCGATTGCCATCGGGCAGGGCTTCAAAACCGATCGAAGCCCTTGACCTGGGCAGGTATTCTTTTTGCAGGAATTCTGCCAGGCGCTGATAGGCCGGCGAGAGGGTTTCCCGGATCAGTCTGACCAGATTGTTGGTAACCATGGCTTTTTCTTCCTCGGTAAAACTAGCCGGGATTCGTTTCGCAGGGCCATAGAAAAGACTGGTGGTTGGATCAGGAGTAATCATGGCTTCCATCTGGGGAATCATTTTGACCACAAGGCAATGTGGCAGCACATAGCCATTCGCTATGCCTTTTTTGAAATATACAATGGCGCTGTCGGCCCAGGCGCCGAACTGTCCGGCACGGGTGCACCAATTATTGTAATCCGCTACCGTGTTGAAGGGCTGAACGCCCATTCCGCTACCCATCTGACCCAGGAAAAGCGGAATGCCTTCAAACTGATTGAAAGGCATATACTGCAAATTGGGCATCGCCACGTTGCCGGTGTTAAAAAAGTGCAAATGGATGCCTTCAAGGCTGATCTCCATTTCCCTTTTGAAAATGTCGAAGCTGATCTGATCGCGCGGGTTCAGCTCATCGCGGTTGAACGTTATAATCTTTTTCAGAAACCCGTCGTAGAATGCACGCATCGTATCAAGATAACTATCGGTAAAGTCTATCGGCAGTTTATCGTTGTAGCGGTAGTCGCCGTTTTGTGTTGCATCCACCGGAAGCAGCCTGGACCTGCCTTCATAGTAGTCGTTGAACAGATCGGCCAGCGCCTTGTTGTCCGGTACGGAACGGTTCGTGTTCATCAGTTTACAGGACGAAAACAGGGTAACAGCGAGGGCAATGCTGTAAAGGAATTTCATTTTGTACAGGTATTTTAACGGTTAAAGCTAAGGGATTTCACCTGCCACCAGATAAATTAGATGGCCGAGTCTTTGATTTTTTCAATTTTGACCTATCTTCGTGGGGAATTACGGCCTTGTCCTTCCCTGTTTAAATACTCACCCGTCCTTATGTGCTAAAGGCTGACTACGAACGAAAAAAGGAATTGATAATACAAATAAAAACGGCGCTGGTACTGGATTGGTATAACAATTGCTATTGCGAATAGTAGATTTTAAAGACGTATAGATTTATTCATTAACTCCAACTTTAAAAATGATTCTTATGAAGCTCAGGCAAGTTTTACTTTTAGCATGTTCTTCCTTGCTGCTCTTTTCGTGTGTGAGCACCAAGAAATTCAAAGCTGCCCAGGCCGCTGCTCAGGCCCGCTTTGATTCGTTAAGTGCAGAATACGCGAAACTTCAGGGCGCCCTGAAGAACTGTAATGATCAGACCGCTGATCTGACTAAACAGAAAAACGATCTGCAAGGCAAAATAGACGATCTGAACAAACAGGTTGCCTTCCTCAAAGACAACAACACGCAGGCCCTGAAACAGCTGGAAGACCTTTCTGTCATCTCCAGCGCACAGGCTGAAAGCATTAATAAATCCCTTGAGAACATCGGAGCCAAGGATGCTTATATCCGCGATCTGCAGGCTGCAATGGCCCGTAAGGATTCGCTCAACATGGCTCTGGTGATGAACCTGAAAGGCGCTGTTGGCGATATCTCCGATTCCGATGTCAATATCAAGGTTGACAAGGGAGTTATCTTTATCGATATCTCCGACAAGCTGCTCTTCAAAACAGGAAGCTCTGTTGTTTCTTCCCAGGCCAAGACCGTACTGGGCAAAGTGGCTGCCGTGCTGAAGAACCAGCCCGATATCGAATTCATGGTAGAAGGTCACACCGACAACAAGCCTTATAAGG
>DASZRP010000107.1:0-4688 GCA_035548895.1 Puia sp.
CAAGCAGCAGGGGGTGACTTATTTATCCGGCCCCTATGGACCGGCCCTGAAAAATGACTTTCCCGAAATTCGCATGATGGTGCGGGTGAACCCGACGGATGGACTGGTAACCATTGGTAACCGGTCTTTTCATGAGAAAAAAATCTATGATACCGATCCGGAATTCTTCAACCTGTTCTCTTTTCCGCTAACCCATGGTAATCCTTCGGAGGTGCTGAAAGATCCAGGCAGTGTTGTGCTGACTGAGACTACAGCCAGAAAATATTTCGGTACTGCGGAGAATGCGCTGGGAAAAGTGATTGAACTGGACAAGACTCTTCATTTGAAAGTGACCGGTATTGCAAAAGATGTTCCGTCCAATTCGCACCTGGATTTCGATCTGATCGTCCCCCTGGAGAACTATAAAGACTATTCGTTCATGAAGGTCTGGATCAATAACGGCTTGTTCACTTACTTACTGCTTGATCCGAATACTCAAAAGACAGCCCTTGAAAAACGATTTCCCGCCTTCATGGAGAAATACATGGGAAGCGATATGCGGAAGTATGGATTTCATTTCTCGCTCTACCTGACCCCGATGAACGATGTTTATTTCGAGAACGCCGCTTTCGATCAGGTAAAGCATGGCGACAAAACCGTGGTGTATATTTTTCTTTCCATCGCCATTCTCATTCTGCTGATCGCCTGCATCAATTTTATGAATCTCTCCACGATCCGCGCCGTGGAGCGTTCAAAAGAGGTTGGTCTGCGCAAAGTGCTGGGCGCACTTCGCGCCAATCTGGTCCGCCAGTTCATCGGCGAGTCTTTTCTCCTGACCGGGATATCCTGTTTACTGGCTATCGGATTATTGGAATTGTTCATGCCGTTATACAACCGGCTGCTGGGCTATTCGCTCACCGTATCCTGGAATGCCTGGCCGATCTGGTTATTTTTGACCGGCGTAATCCTTGTCGTTGGTTTGCTGGCCGGCAGCTATCCGGCCTTTGTGCTTTCCGGTTTCTCTCCAATCCAGGCCCTGAAGGGGAAGCTCCGACTGGGCAGAGGAGGCGCATTTTTCCGGCAGACCCTGGTGGTCGTCCAGTTCTGCATCTCTGTTTTTCTCATTACGGGCACCATCATCATTGCCAAGCAGATGGACTTCGTGAAAAACAAACAATTGGGTTACGATAAAGCGCAGACGGTGATGGTCGCAATTGACAATAATGATATTTACAATAACATGAACCTATTCAAAACCCGCCTGCAGCAGAGGAGTCCGGTGGCTTCCGTTTCGATGATGTCGGGTGAGCCTGGCGGCTTTTTCGACATACACATGTTCGACGTGGAAGGGCATCCGGAAAAATGGAGGTCGAGAACGGAGTTTGCCGATTTCGAATACGTAAAAACCTTAGGATTAAAAATCATTGCGGGGCGGGATTTTTCCGCTTCTTATGGAACCGATACTGCGCAAGCTGTGCTGATCAACCGCACAGCGGCGACCAAACTCGGATGGACGCCGGAGCAGGCCATCGGAAAATGGATCCGGAACACGGTAAGGGACGATGCGAACCGCCGCATTATCGGCGTGGTGGAGGATTTTAATTTCCTTTCATTAAAACAGAATATGGAAGCCCTGGTGATCGCTCCCAACCCGGACCGGCGAACAACACTCATTAAGCTGAAGCCTGGAAAAATTACCGAAGGACTGGCCGGAATCAGGCAGGAATATGCGTTAGCTGCCCCCGGTTATCCGTTGGAATATAAATTCCTCGACCAGCAATTCGAGGAGCTGTACAAAACGAATCTCCGTCAGCAGGCCATTCTCCGGGTCTTTGCCGGTCTGGCCATTTTTGTAGCCTGCCTTGGGCTTTTTGGGCTGGCTTCCTTCACTGCCGCAAAACGCATTAAAGAAATCGGGGTAAGGAAAGTACTGGGCTCATCGGTTCAGCATATTGTTATCCTGCTCTCCAAAGACCTGCTGAAGCCGGTAATTATTGCAACATGCCTAACGCTGCCAATCGGCTATTTTGCCATGAACCGGTGGTTGGAAGAATTTGCCTACCGCACGCCATTGAACTGGTGGATATTCCTGCTGGCGGCCGCACTGACTTTCTCCGTGGCAGTTCTCACCGTAAGCATCAGAGCATTAAGAGCGGCCCTGGCGAATCCGGTGAGCAGTTTGCGGGATGAATAAAGTAACTATTAATCGGCATCGTAACCCTGAGCAGCGGCGATATCTTCCCGGCGAAGCGCTTCATCCAGTTCGTCCGATTCTTTACGCTGCCGCTCCAGATGCCGGGCCACTGCCGGGCAATATCCGGAGATACCGCGCATGATCAGCAGGCTTCCCAGGGTCATCCGGACGGCTCTTCGCAGGGAACTTTTGCTCCAGTCTAATACGCCAAGGGCAAGCAGGGTACTACCGGCCAGCGTCGAAATGATCCTTTGCTTTTCGCTCAGGTTTACAGGCAACCCGCCTTTTCCGACTTCCTGCGTGTTCATAAAAAATCTATTTACCCTTTACGTGCAATTGCTGTGCCCGGGTGAAAAAGGCCTGCGGTGAAGCCGGCCCGTTCGAAAACAAAACCGTCCCTTAGTCCCTGGTCGCACAACCGGTGCAACATCCCTATTTTTGTTGTTCATTCACTTAATTGTTATGCCTGATCTCGTTATCGAAGCGCGCAAAGCTTTTATCGGCCCTGGACTGTCGGTGCAGCGCATCCTCCCTTTCCGCCTGCGCAGGATGGTGGGCCCTTTCATCTTTATGGATCATGCGGGACCAGTCACTGAGGCGCCGGCCATACCCCATGCGCTGGACGTTTTACCGCACCCGCATATCGGCCTGTCGACCGTAAGCTACCTGTTCGGCGGAACGGTAACGCACCGCGACAGCCTCGGCGTGGAGCAGATCATCCGGCCGGGCGAAGTAAACTGGATGACCGCCGGCAGGGGCATCGCCCATTCCGAACGGTTTGAAGATCCGCAGACTTTAGCGCAGGGCGGGCTTGAGATGATCCAGACCTGGGTTGCCCTGCCTGAAAAAGACGAAGAGGCTGCGCCGGGTTTTAATAACTATCGTCCGGAACAACTGCCCGTGTTCACCGATAAAGGCATTTGGATGCGGCTCATAGCAGGAGATGCTTATGGTTTACAGAACGAGGTCAAAACGAATTCCCCTCTCTTCTATTTGCATGTGTTATTAGAAGCGGGTGCAAAGCTGACCCTTCCCCGGGAGCATTCCGAGCGGGCAATCTATATTGCAAAAGGCGCTGTAGAAACCGGAGGTATTACTTACAGCAACGGAAAAATGATCGTCTTTGCCAAAGAAGCCGACCCGGTGATCCTTGCGAAAGAAAAAACCACCCTGATGCTGCTGGGGGGTGAACCGCTCGGGGATCGTTTTATCTGGTGGAACTTTGTATCGTCACGGAAAGAACGGATAGAAGAGGCCAAAGCCGACTGGAAAGAAGGCCGGTTCAAACTACCGCCGAACGACAACCGGGAATTCATCCCCCTGCCGGAAGATAAGTCCAGACCCGCCGGCATGCCTCCGCCGGAACCGCTTTCCTGAATGCGTTAATCCAATGGCCTCGTGAAATGGGCCACGAATTATCTGCAGGTATATTTTAGTATCTCGCGGATCTCTGTTGTATTTTAATTAAATTCGGGGATGCCAATCTTTATGGACCGCCATGATGTTTCCGGTTCTGTTACTGCAGAACAGGTGGCCCTTTTGCATCAGGAAGACCTGAAAGTGCAGGATCGCTTTGGCTGCCGGGGATTGACCTACTGGTTCGACGAAAAACGGAAAACAGCATTCTGTCTTGTGGAAGCGCCCGACCGTCAATCGCTGCAGCAAATGCACCAGTTTGCCCACGGCGAAGTGCCCAACCGGATCATCGAGGTAGCGCCTGCCGTCGTAGAATCCTTTTTGGGAAGAATTGAAGACCCGAAAAAAGAAGGTAATAGCGCGCTTAACATTATTAAGGATCCCGGCTTCAGGACCCTGATGGTCGTTTCGCTGAACTTGCCGGTTCTTCCGAAAAATAAGGCCAGGCCTGATACGGCTTCGCCGTTCAGAAAATACCGGGACGGCATGAATAAGACCCTGAAGACTTACCGGGGAAAAATCGTCAAAACCTCCGATCACCGTCAGCTCATCTCCTTTTCGTCGGCAACCCAGGCCATCCGCGCCGCTGAAGATATTCGCAGCAGCTTCAGGAAGCTGATAAATCAAAAGATTGAATGGGAACTGAAGATCGGGTTAGACGCCGGCGATGCGGTGACGAACAAACCCTCCCTTTTTGAAGATACAGTCCGGCTCGCAGAGCGCATGTGCGAGACTGTTCGCGGGCAGATCATCGTGTCCGCCGAAGTGCGGGATTTGTACAAGCATGAAAATAAAAGCCGATTCATTTCCGGACGGCACATCATTCCGCTTTCCCGCGCCGATGAGCGGTTCCTCACGGGCCTCATGAATTTTATGGATTCATCCTGGACGAACGTCAATCTGAAAGTGGGTGATTTTGCCAAGCCCACAGGCTTCAGCAAGTCCAGGCTTTACCGCAAGATGGTCCAGCTCACGGGAAAATCGCTTCATGCCTTCATCAAAGAATACCGGTTGAAAAAATCCATCGAGCTCCTGGCAGAAAATGCAGGGAATATTTCGGAGGTCGCTTTCGGGACCGGCTTCAGCAGTCCTTCCTATT
>DASZRP010000108.1:0-8008 GCA_035548895.1 Puia sp.
TCTCGCGGCCGGAGCGGAATACGCCGATCGTGAATTCCCTGCCTTCGATGAATTCTTCCACCAGCACCTGGTCGTCTTCTTTGAACGCCTTGGTCAGCGCCCCCGCCATGTCCTGCGGCTTGCTCACTTTCGACATGCCGATGCTGGAGCCGCCGTTGTTGGGCTTCACGAAAACGGGCAGCTTAAGCTTCTCCAGCACATCGGCTGCCTTCGGTTCGTCGGCTTTAAAAAGATGCAGTGATTTCGACACGTTGATGCCCGAGAAAGCCGCTACCGCCACCGCATAGCGCTTGTTGAAGGTGATCGCGGAGGTTGCCGCATCGCAACTGGTGTAGGGCAGATTCATCAGGTCGAAATAGCCCTGGAGCTTTCCGTCTTCCCCCGGCGTACCGTGAATGCCGATCAGCACGGCGTCGAACCGGATCTTCTTCCCGTCGATCGTCAGGGAAAAATCGTTGCGGTCAATCGGAATCTTTTGGCCGCCGGCGGCAGGGTGAAACCAGGCTTCGGGGGTAATATCGATGCGGTACACATCGTACTTCGACTTGTCGATCTGCGCTTCTATATTGATAGCGCTTTTGTACGACACTTCGGCTTCACCGGAATAACCTCCGGTAACAAAGGCGATCACTTTTTTCATATCTGGATTGAATAAGATCGGGATTAGAGATGGAGCTTTTCTTTTTTCTCAAGTAGCCCGGCTACGGTTTCCTGGTACATTTCATCCGGAACGCAAACGTCGACCGGGCAAACGGAAGCGCACTGGGGCTCTTCATGAAAACCCTGGCATTCCGTGCATTTATTGGGAACGATATAATAAGTATCCACGCTGATCGGTTCATTGCGCTGGGCAGCGTCGATCACCGAGCCGTCCATCAGGGTAAAAGGGCCTTTTACAGAAGTGCCGTCCGAGATTGCCCATTCCACGCCGCCCTCGTAGATCGCGTTATTCGGACATTCCGGTTCGCAGGCGCCGCAGTTGATGCATTCTTCGGTTATCTTAATTGCCATAGTTTATTGTTAGCCGTTGATTAGAACTAATTTCGCAGCTCAAAGATAATCTGAAATATGGACTTAAAGAACCGGATCGAGCTCATGGCCGCGCTGGGCAGGATGATGACTTCCGACGATCCGGCATGGCAGGAGGCCAAACGCAGGGCCCATCAGCATAATGCCTGGTTCACGCCCGATTTTATCGATCTGGCCGTGAGCAATATTGTTCATCAATACCTGCAGCCGGAAAAGCTGCAAGCATGGGCTTTGCTGAACCGGGTTCCCGATGAACGCGAAGATCCAAAACAGGTGGGCCTCGTGATGGCCGGTAATATTCCCCTGGTGGGCTTTCATGACTTCCTCTGCCTTTTCATCAGCGGCCATCGCCAGTTGATCAAACTCTCCTCGAAAGACCATGAGCTGATGTCGGCCGTATTACGTTTCGTGAAGGCGGCCCTGCCAGAAGACGGGCAGGAGGTCGGCGAAGCGGCTTTGCTGAAAGGCTGCGATGCCTATATCGCGACGGGAAGCGACAATACCGCGCGGTATTTTGATTACTATTTCGGGAAATATCCCAGCCTGATCCGGCGCAACCGGACCTCCATCGCCGTGCTGACCGGAGAAGAAACAACCGAAGAACTGGAAAAGCTGGCGGACGATGTGCATGTCTACTTTGGATTAGGCTGCCGCAACGTAACGCAGCTGTTAGTGCCCCGGGATTATGATTTTCTTCCCCTACTGAACGCGTTCCGGAAATATCATTTCCTGTCGGATCATCACAAATACAAAAACAACTACGACTACCGGCTTTCACTGGCCATCCTGAACAAGCAGCTCTATATGACGAACGATACGATCCTGTTGCTCGAATCGGAATCGCCCTTCTCTCCCATCAGCGTATTGCATTACCGGTTTTATGACCGGCAGGAAGACGCGGTAACGGCCAATCCGGAAAGCATCCAGTGCATTGTAGGCAGGTCTTTTATTCCCTTCGGCCGGAGCCAGCAGCCGGGCTTGAGCGACTATGCCGACGGCGCCGATACGATGCGATTCCTGCAGCGGCTCGGATAGGACGAGCGGCATTGACTCCTCCGTTTTCTTTCGTAAATTTGAGTGTAGGCGATCTACGAAGGTCTTAGTAAATTATTTGTTAAACTGAAGTTTCGCATTAACTGAAATAACCTATGCAGCGTTAATTTGCTGGTATACTTCTGGAAGAAATTTATTCCGTATTACGATTTTTAAAAAATAAAAAAATGAAATTCAGACAAGTTGCGGGTATCGTTTTCATCAGCGCAGCGACGACGCTGACGAGCTTGTGGGGATACGATCACTTTGCCGCTAACAAAACCTATTTCTACGCACAGGACTCCTCCAAAATTCCCGTGAACTACGCCAAGTTCTTCGACGGCAAGAATGCCGCCGGCCCGGCCGACTTCACCGAAGCCGCCAGCGCCGCTATTCCTGCTACCGTGCATATTAAAACAAAGACCGTGCGCACGGCCAGCAATAACCTGCCGAGGAATAACCCCTTCTCCGACCTTTTTGGCCTGGACCCGAACGATTTCTTCGGCGACCGCTCCCGTTCGCTGCCTGAAATGGGCTCCGGTTCAGGCGTGATCATCAGCGAAGACGGTTATATCGTGACCAACAACCACGTGGTGGATGGCGCCGACGAAGTGACCGTGACACTGAGCAACAAAAAATCTTTCAAAGCCAAAGTAGTGGCCACCGATGCGGCGACCGACCTGGCTGTGGTGAAAGTGGATGCGAAGGGGCTTCCCTTCCTGCTCTATGGCAATTCCGACGATGTGAAGGTCGGGCAATGGGTGCTTGCCGTAGGCTACCCGCTCTCTCTGGAAACTACCGTTACCGCGGGCATCGTCAGCGCCAAGGGCCGCTCAATCGATATCAATAGCCGGCAGAGCCAGAACCCTGTCGAGTCGTTCATCCAGACCGACGCAGCCGTTAACCCCGGCAACAGCGGAGGCCCGCTGATCAATCCCCAGGGGCAACTGATCGGCATCAATTCAGCTATCGCTTCTCCCACCGGATCTTATGCCGGATATTCCTTCACCATTCCCGTGAACATCGTTCGCAAGGTGGTGACCGACCTCATTAAATATGGGACAACCCAACGGGCTTATCTCGGTATCGAATATGCGCGCGACAACCTCAGCGACGACCTGAAGAAACAGGAAGGCATCAAGGACGGCGACGGCGTGTACGTGATGAATGTGGTCGACAACGGTGCAGCCGCCAAGGCGGGTCTCAAGAAGGGCGACCGGATCACCAAGCTGAATGGCATGACCATCAACTCGGGCGCCGAGCTCGTTGGACAGATCGCGATCTTCCGCCCTGGCGATAAGGTAAAAATCACCTATGTGCGCGACGGCGCGGAACGCGAAGTAGAAGCCGTATTGACCAATCACAGCGGTACGATGGACCTGGTGAAGAACTCCGTTTATGAAAAGCTGGGCGCTACCCTGCAGCCGCTCTCCAAGAAGGATGCACAGTCACTCAACGTAAAAGGCGGTGTGGTGGTGAGCTCGATCAGCGACAAGGGGCTGTTCAGCAGGACCCGCATGGAAGAAGGATTCGTGATCCTGAAAGTGAACGGACAGGATGTGTCGACGGTGGATGACTTCAGAAAGATCCTGGATGCTGCCGGCACCGGATCGGTGAAGCTGGAAGGCATTTACCCGGGATACGACGGGACGTTTACGTATCCGTTGAAGTTGAACGATAATTAATTCATAGATGACAGATGGCAGATGACGGATGACAGAAGATAACTGTCAACTGTCATCTGTCATCTTTTTTATATACTCCATACCCCCAGGCCGGCAGTTCAAAAACCGTATTCTCTCCGATAGTAATTTTCTCTCCGCTAAACACTTCCCCGAAATAGCCTTTCAGTTCCGGGCTGTTTATTTTCAGTTGAACCGGCTGAGCCGAAAGGTTCAGCAGGACCAATACTTCGCGCTGGCCGTTGCGGCGGAGAAAGCTCATCGTTTGATGATCCGCGTTATTCGGCAGGATAACCGTGTTTACTGCTGAGTCGCCGGCACGCAGGGCGGGGTTTTCTTTCTTCAGCATGAGCAGGGTCTTATAAAAATCATGCAGGGCGCAGGGGGATTGCCAGTCGATCTGGTCTTTATCAAAAAACTTCAACCGCTTCTTATTGGGCAGTTCCTGTCCGCTGTAGACCATCGGGATGCCGTTCCAGGTGGCGCAGAGCACGGCGAAGGGCAGGGTGGCATCGCCGAGGCGTTCGTACTCGCTGCCGCTATGCGAATTCTCGTCGTGGTTGCTGGTGAAGAAAGTCCTGATGGCGTTCGGTGGGAACTGTTCCTGGTATTCGCGAAGCACGGTGTAGAGTCCGTCGATATCCGTGGCCTTTCTCCAGTAATCTTCCATCTTATGGAGCATCTTCCAGGTGTACGTGGCATCGAACACGGCATGATAGGCCGGCTCCTCGCATTCGGCTAACCAGAACAGGGGCTTCGGAATATCGAGTGCCGTCCGGGCCTGTCGCCAGAAATCGAGGGGCACGAGCATGGCCATATCGCAGCGGAAGCCGTCGATATCGCATTGATCGATCCAGAAGCGCATGGCGCCGATCATGGCTTCGCGGAGGGCGGCGGAATTGTAGTCGAGGTCGATCACATCTTCCCAGCCGTGGTCGTCGTAGAAATTCCCCTGGGCGTTATGCTTATAGAACTCCGGGTGTTCGGTTGTCCACCGGTGATCCTGCCCGGTGTGGTTGGCCACCCAGTCGATGATCACTTTGAAGCCGAGGCGATGTGCTTCCTGCACCAGCGACCTGAAATCGTCGAGGGTCCCGTACTCCGGGTTGACGGCGGTATAATCGGAGCAGGCGTAATAACTGCCCAGGGTGCCCAGCCTCCCCTTCCGGCTGATGGGCGTGATGGGCATGAACCAGAGGGTTTCCACGCCTAGGTCACGGAGCCGCGGCAAATGCGCGCGGAAAGCGTTGAAACTTCCTTCAGGGGTATATTGGCGGATATTGACTTCATAAATATTCGTGGCAGGGACCCAGGGTAAAACATTCATGGCGGCAAAATAAGGCTTCTGTGAATAAATTCAGGGGCAAAGATCGGCTTGCGTTAGCCGCAGCGGGTTGGCGGTTAACGGTGGACGGTGAATGGAGGCCCCCGGAGCCGCCTAATATTCGCTTAATATTCGCCTAATATTCGCTTAGAACGGGCTTGGAACAGGCAGATAAAGCGCATTTTGATATCCTCCGGCTGGGGTTAGTTTGTTGAATACCTCCACATCATCACATTTCCATATCTCCACATTACCCCCTAAATGCCGTCCAGTCCCGCATTTAGGGTAAGAACCGGCTCTGAACAGACTCTGAATTTTCGCTTTTCGCCGACCTTATCTTGCCTGGTGAGCCGGGGTGGCAGGCGCTTTGCAAGGGCATTACAAATAGGTTCTTCTCAATGTAACAGCTCTGACACTTTCGCTTTTGAAATTTTTTTGAGCTCGCTCTTAAGATTAAAACTCCAAATAATCAGCATATTGCCTTTTGCATAATATTCGTCCGGTTCAGATTTTGTCGGCTTCGAACCCTGTCCCCATAACAGTCCATCGAGAAATGATTGTCCGCTAAACTCCTTTTCAAATTCAAAATAAAGAATAGAACCCTCGTCTCCCTTTTTACTAAATGACTGAAATTCTTTTCTCGTCACTTTGCCTAAAAAAGCCTCATAAAGGTCGGTTTGAGTATAAAATGAAGAGGCATGTGGTGTTACGCAAAGCAGGTCATTTGATTTCGTATAGCCCGAAGGAACCTCCGATGCTGGCGGTTCGTTGCTTTTGTTACGGCAACTCTTCAATAAAATGCCAGCAAACGCCGGCGATGTCAATAATATTTACTTCTTTACCGTAAGGCTGTTCCACTGGTTGTCTAACCGCCGGAATACCAAATTTCTCCGACAGATTTTTTTGGCTTACCGCTTTCCAAAACTCATTTATGTCATCTACCTTAACGGACAGCATGAGGTTTTCGGCAAACGCCTTATTGTCGTATTGCTGTAATATAAACTTACAATTGCCACTGCGGAAACCGACGAGCCCCCCGCCGTCCCACGTTATTTCAAAACCAAGTTCCTGAAATAGCTGCTTTGATTTATGAAAGTCCCGGCCTGAAGGAATAAATGGTTCTATTGATAAATAAGTCATATTCAATTTGATTTATAACAAAATATTTGGCGCCATTTCCGCTACCGGCATCACCGCCAGCAATCCGCCCTCTAAAGTACACCGCCTTTTCTTCATCTGCATTATATTCTTCAGCATGGTCTCGCTCCATATTCCAAAGAAATTTGCATGAAGATCAGCACCACCGCGCCGTGCTGCTCGTCCGCTAATATCTTGGTGCTATCTCGCTCATATACGCTGCGGACAAGAGCTGGCTTTTACCCTAATTGGAATCCTCTTAGAATGCACCTGGAATGCACGTAGAATATACTGTGGACAAAAACCGGCTTTTTCCCAAAATCCGGCCAAGAGCTCTCGCCTGCCGTGCGGCGTCATATTTAACTTGTAACTGATATTGGGTATATTTGTAATGCTATGCCGGACAAGCCAAAAAAGGAAAATGAGGCAACTGTTTCATTTCTTAAAATTCGATCCGATCGTTATGGAAAATTTGCTAAACAGGATCACTTTGAACCCGGAAGTAAATCACGGGAAGCCCGGAATAAGGGGCACAAGATACATGGTAGAGGCAGTACTGGAATATCTTGCCGGTGGCGATACCATTGAAGATGTTCTGGCAGAATTTCCCGATCTGGATCGTGACGATGTTCTTGCCTGTCTGGCCTATGCCGCCGCTTCCATGAAATTCAAGGACATTGAAGTTCCCGCCGCATGAAAATAATACTGGATGCTCATTTACCCGCATCCCTTATCCGGTATTTTCCCGCACGATAACGCCATTTGTTCTCAGGATATTTACCTCTTTCCTCAGTTTCCCAGTATCCATGCGGCCGTTTACCTACAGTGCAGTACAGTTTTATACAGATTTATGGCTAATTATGTTGTTTATCGACCGCTCGCCATGAAAAAAATATTCCTGTTCATCTTCCTCTTCGCCTCCTATCCGGGCTTCTCCCAGTTCACGGTCAGTGATAACCATCGTTACTTATTAAAAAACGGCAAACCTTTTTTCTGGCTTGGCGATACGGGCTGGGAGCTTTTTCATCGCTTGAACAAAGAAGAAGTGGATACCTATTTTAAAAAACGGGCTGAGCAGGGCTTTACCGTTATACAGGCCGTTGTTTTATCCGAATTAAATGGCCTGGATACGCCCAATGCTAACGGCGACAGGCCCCTGATTAATAACGATCCGGAAAAACTCAATGAAGCGTATTTCAGGTTTGTCGACTATGTCGTAGACCAGGCCAACAATTATAACCTCAACATTGCGATGCTGCCGACCTGGGGCGACAAAGTTTATAAAGACAAATGGGGCGCCGGGCCTGAAATTTTTAATGAAGCCAATGCAAGGCAGTATGGAAAAGAGATTGGCGCCCGGTATAAAGACAAAACCAATATCATCTGGGTGCTGGGAGGAGACCGCCTGCCGCGCGGCGCCGGCGACATAGCCATCTGGAATGCCATGGGTGATGGGATCATGGAAGCGACCGGCAATAAAGCGATCATCAGCTTTCATCCGCAGCCCTGCGATTCCGGTTCGGCCACCTGGTTTCATCATGAAGCCTGGCTGGCGTTCAATATGTTTCAGAACGGGCATTGCCGGGACGTTGCGATGTATGACAAAATTCAAACGGCCTATAACCTGGCGCCGGCAAAACCGGTGATGGATGCGGAGCCGATCTATGAGGATCACCCCGTTTGCTTTAATGTAAAAGACCTCGGCACAAGCAGCGCTTACGACGTACGCAAATATGCCTATCTCGACTTATTCTCCGGCGCCTTCGGCCATACTTATGGCTGTCATGACATCTGGCAACTGTAT
>DASZRP010000109.1:0-5306 GCA_035548895.1 Puia sp.
CATTGCCGCTACCGAGGCCAGCGCCGATGGGTTGGACTGGGTGTTCTCGCCGATGGTGGATATCGCCCGCGACCCGCGCTGGGGCCGCGTGTCGGAAGGATCGGGAGAAGATCCCTGCCTCGGTTCAGCCATTGCCGCTGCGATGGTGCGCGGCTACCAGGGAAAAAATCTTTCGGCCGACGATGCCGTGATGGCCTGTGTGAAACATTTTGCGCTGTATGGCGCAGCCGAAGCGGGGCGTGAATACAATACGGTAGACATGAGCCGGATCAGGATGTACCAGTACTATCTTCCGCCTTATAAAGCCGCCGTGGATGCGGGCGTAGGTTCGGTGATGAGCTCGTTCAACGAGATCGACGGCATTCCTGCCACGGGCAATAAATGGCTGCTCACTACTTTGCTCCGCGATCAGTGGAAGTTCAGGGGCCTGGTCGTTTCCGACTATACTTCTCTTAGCGAAATGACCGCGCATGGCATGGGCGATCTGAAAACGGTAGCTGCTTTAGCGCTGAATGCGGGATTGGATATGGACATGGTGGCCGAAGGATTTTTAGGAACCCTGAAGCAGTCGCTCCAGGAAGGAAAAGTGAGCCAGAAACAAATCGATCAGGCCTGCCGCCGTATACTGGAGGCAAAATACAAGCTCGGATTATTCAAAGACCCCTATCACCGGATGAACACGGAGCGCGCAGCCAAAGAGATCCTTTCGGATGAGCATCGTCGGTTTGCCCGGGAGATCGCGACCCATTCTTTTGTATTGCTGAAGAATTCAGGACAGTTGCTGCCCCTGAAGAAATCGGGCACTATAGCACTGGTGGGACCGCTGGCTTCTAATCACCGCAATATGTTAGGCACCTGGAGTGTGGCCGGTGACCCATCGAAATCTGTTTCGGTGATGGAAGGAATAAGGAACGCGGCAGGCAGCAGTGTGAATATTATTTATGCCAAGGGCGCCAATATTTCAGACGACAGCATGCTGGTGAAGAATACCAATGCGCTGGGCGTGGAGATAGAGCCGGAGACCAGGACCGCACAGGAGATGCTGGATGAAGCCGTCGCCGCAGCAGAAAAAGCCGATGTGGTGGTAGCGGCGCTGGGCGAAGCCGCCGATATGAGCGGGGAATCTTCCAGTCGCGCGGATATCGGCATACCCGAAAGTCAGGAGAAGCTGCTGCAGGCGCTGGTGAAAACCGGCAAGCCCGTGGTGCTGGTGCTGTTCAACGGGAGGCCGCTCACCTTAGGCTGGGAAAATAAACATATCGACGCCATTCTCGACGCCTGGTTCGGTGGAACCGAAGCCGGCAATGCCATTGCCGATGTGCTCTTCGGCAACTACAATCCTTCGGGCAAACTGACCATGTCCTTCCCCGTTAGTGTGGGCCAGATCCCGGTGTACTATAATGCCAAGAATACCGGCCGTCCCTACGATGGCCAGGGCAGTCCTAAATTCAAATCCGATTACCTCGATATCCCCAACGAGCCGCTCTATCCTTTCGGATATGGATTGAGCTATACCAGTTTTGCTTACAGTTCCCTCCTCTTGGAACACCCCGATATTGCGCCGGGCCGCCCGGTGCGGATCTCGGTAACGGTGACCAATACCGGCAATTATGACGGCGAGGAAACGGTTCAGCTCTATATCCGCGATCTGGTGGCCAGCGTCACGCAGCCGGTGAAAGAGCTGAAGAAATTCCAGAAGGTCTTCCTGAAAAAAGGCGAGAGCCGGAATATCGAATTCGCCCTGACGACGGATGATCTGAAATTCGTGAACAGCGACCTGAAATGGGTATATGAACCCGGCGAGTTCAACGTTTTTGTGGGAGGCAATTCGAGGGATGTGGTGAGTGCGCCTTTGCTGGGGAAGTAGATGACAGTTGACAGATGACAGATGATAGATGACAGTAGGTAGTTGAAAGGTTGTTTGTAATATTGCTCAGTTTTTCTGTCATCCGTCAACTGTCATCTGTCATCTATTCAACGTGCAAAACATAAACACAGTCATATTCGACTTAGGCGGCGTAATTATGGACATCGATGTCCGGCAGACCCTGAATGCTTTCAAGAAAATGGGGATCGCAGATATCGAAGATTACTTCGGGCATGGCTTTGCCGCTTCTTTTTTCAGCGATCATGAAACGGGCCGGATCAGCGACGAAGCCTTCATCCAAAAAATAAAAGAGCAGATCCGGCGGGAAGGGCTGACCGACGATCATGTTGTCGCCGCCTGGAATGCGCTCCTGCTCCGCTTTCCCCCGGAGCGCATCGCGCTGGTGGACGAGATCCGGAAAAAATACCGGGTCTTTCTCTACAGCAATACCAACTCGATCCATCATAAACGCTTTACCGAAATATTCCGGGAAGAAAACGGAGGCCTGCTCGACAGCCATTTTGAAAAAGCTTATTATTCCCATGTGCTGGGCCACCGCAAGCCGGACAGGGCCGGGTATGAGTCCATTGTAAAAGAAAACGACCTGGATGCAGGCAGGACCCTTTTCGTGGACGACGCGCTGATGAACGTGGAGGGCGCTATCAAAGCAGGCCTGAAGGGACTTTATTTACCGCCCGGGATGACCATTCTGGATATCCGATGGTAAACGGTCAATAGATGACAGTTGACGGGTTTAAGAATTAACTTCCTCGAAATCAATGTATTCTCCCACTTTGGACGTATCCGGCTTACGGGTGCTTTGGGAGGAACCGGTGGTCGTTCCGCCTGCCTGTCCGTTCTGCCTTTGGCGGTTCATTTCATCGAACTGCTGGCGCACATGACGGGTGGTGCGGAATATGGGGATGAGGAACCCGGTCAGGAACCGGTAGAACAGATAACCCACGATCGCATAAAAGATAACAGTCATACTCTTCAAAATTAAGCCTCCGGAATCAAATGACCTGTTAAAAACAACCGGTCTCCTGAAACCCAACCCTTGGAGCGATTCCAGGGAATACCGTTCATTTTAAACGCATTTTTGGATAGAATGGTTTAAATACTTTAAATTTGCGGCAGGAAAAGTGAAACAACAGAAGGGAACGCCAGCGTTCCCTTCTTTATTTTTCGTATGGATAATGAACAGCTGATTGGCAGGGTAAAAGAAATGGTTTCGGGCATTCTGGCCCCGGATCCTGCCTATTTCCTGGTGGAAGTGCGGGTAAAGCCGGTCAACAACATCAAAGTGTATCTGGACGGAGACCAGGGTATCACCATCGAGAAATGTGTTCAGGTGAACCGTGCGCTGTATAAGCAGATCGAAGAAGCCGGCTGGTTCCCTTCGGGTGATTTTTCGCTGGAGGTTTCTTCGGCAGGACTGGATGAACCGTTGAAATCATTCCGGCAATACCGCAAGAATATAGGCCGGCTGGTGGAAGTAGTGCTGCTGGACGGCACACGCAAAGAGGGCCGGCTGGCAGAAGTTACCGAAGACGGGATCGTGGTGGAAGAGGCTGCCGGCAAAGCACGCGGCAAAGCGGCCCCGAAGAAAACCGAACCGAGTTCACACGCTTATTTATTCAACAATATAAAATCAACAAAAATCCAGGTGGTGTTTTAAACTGGAGCTAAAAAGACCGTTATGGCAAGTATCAATCTGATCGAAGCCTTCCAGGATTTCAAGGAAGCCGAAAATATTGACCGCCCTACCATGATGAAGGTGGTGGAGGACGTTTTCAAAACCCTGCTTCGCAAGAAGTACGGCAGTGATGAGAATTTTGACGTGATCGTGAACGCCGAGAAGGGCGACCTTGAAATCATGCGCCGGCGCACGATCGTGGAGAATGGCGCCGTGGAAGATCCGCTGGCACAGATCGCCTACAATGATGCGATCAAGATTGAACCTGACTATGAAGTGGGCGAAGACCTCTACGAAGAAGTCGAGATCCTCGACTTCGGCCGTCGCGCCATCCTGGCTGCCAAGCAAACCCTGGCCAGCCGTATCGGCGATCTGAAGAAAAACGTATTGGTAAAAAAATACAGCGAGCGCGTGGGAGAGATTATCAGCGCGGAAGTGTACCAGGTATGGAAGAAAGAGATCCTGCTGCTGGACGAAGAAGGCAATGAGCTGATCCTGCCCAAGTCGGAACAGATTCCGCAGGACTATTTCAAAAAAGGCGAAAGCATCCGGGCCGTGGTGAAGAAAGTGGATATGAAGAACAATTCCCCGGTGATCATTCTGTCACGGACCAGTCCTTCCTTCCTGGCCAAACTGCTGGAGATTGAAGTGCCGGAAATCTTCGACGGGCTGATCGTGATCAAAAAGATTGTGCGTGAACCGGGAGAAAGAGCTAAAGTTGCAGTAGAATCTTACGACGACCGCATCGATCCCGTAGGCGCCTGCGTCGGAATGAAAGGAAGCCGCATCCATGGCATTGTGCGGGAACTGAAGAACGAAAACATCGACGTCATCAACTGGACCAACAATATCCAGCTGCTGCTGCAGCGTTCGCTGACCCCTTCGAAAATAACCAGCATGGACATAGACAGCGAAAAGCTGCATGCGAATGTCTATTTAAAGCCGGATCAGGTATCGCTGGCCATTGGAAGAAAGGGCGTGAACATCAAGCTGGCCCAGGAACTTACCGGATATTCCATCGACGTGTTCCGTGATAATGAAGGGGAGACCACCGAGTTCGATATCGACCTGGATGAATTCAGCGACGAGATCGAAACCTGGGTGATCGACGAACTGAAACGCATCGGCTGCGATACGGCGCATAGCGTACTCGACCTGACCGTAGAAGAGCTGGTTCGCCGGTCAGACCTGGAAAAAGAGACCATCGAAGACGTTCGCCGTGTACTGAAAGAAGAATTCGACAAAGAATAACCCTGTCATCATGTTGATATGATTACGGGTTTTCGTTATATATTATTTCTAACCGCATGAGCAAGGTCCATGAACGGACCGGCGTTCATGGATTCATTAAATATGGCAGAAACGACAACACCCAGATTAATGGCTGCCGCCAAGGAGTTCAATATCGGCCGTGATACGCTGATCGACTTCCTGGCAGGCAAAGGATTCAGCAAGGACGATCTTAAACCGACAGCGAAGCTTACGGAAGATATGTACCGTGCCCTCCAGCTGGAATTTCAGGGAGACAAGGTAGCGAAGATCAAGAGCAACCAGATCGATCTTCCCAAGGGCAGCGTGGAAGCGAAGCGCAAGAAAGAAGACGAGGCCGTGCTGTTCCGCAAGGATGTCAAGAAACCGGTGAAGGAAGAACCGGCGCTCGTGGAAGAGCCAAAGCCGGTTGAACCGCCGAAGAAAGCAAAGGCAGAAGAGCCAAAGAAAGAACCCGAGATCATCAAAATAGAA
>DASZRP010000110.1:0-4447 GCA_035548895.1 Puia sp.
GAATGCCTTTAATGGCGCCGTTACCACGGCCGCCGACTATATCAATTTCCTGGGCATGCTGTTGAATAAGGGAACCTTCGAGGGGAAGACCGTCCTTTCCGGGAAGTCCGTAAAAGAGTTGGAAACCCTGCAGTTTCCAACCCTCCCGGTAAAGTTTGTGCCCAAAGAAGCTGCGGGATATAAAACCGCGCTGGGCTGCTGGTTGAGCGACGATGGCAATACGGTTGCCAGTCTCAATGAAGACGGTTTCTGGCCTTATATCGATCTGGACCATGGCTATGCAGCCATCATCGTTCCGAAGTCGGGCGTCAGCGAGCCGAAGCCGGAGCTTTATGTACAGTTAAGACAGCATCTCGAAGCTTCATTCGGCGCCGGCGGAAAATAGATCAGATATACTGATTGATCAGATTTTCCAGCCATTCCTGTTTGCCGCTGATCTGTTTCGGTTCACCATTCGCATTAGCGAAATTGCGCAGGTCTTCCAGCGTTAGTTTGCCATCTTCGAAATCTTTTCCTTTTCCGGAATCGAAAGAAGCGTAGCGTTCCTTTCTGAATTTCTTATAGGGAGAATGCTGAAGAATATTATCGGCAATGATCACTGCACGGGCAAAAGCGTCCATACCGCCGATATGTGCCAGGAACATATCTTCCAGGTCGGTGGAGTTTCTTCTGGTCTTGGCGTCGAAATTAACGCCGCCTCCGGCCAGGCCGCCGGCTTCGAGGATAACCAGCATGGATTCGATGAGCTCGTTCAAATTGACGGGGAACTGGTCCGTATCCCATCCGTTTTGATAATCGCCCCGGTTGGCGTCGATGCTGCCCAGCATGCCGGCATCGGCAGCCACCTGCAGTTCGTGCTGGAAGGTATGCCCGGCGAGGGTGGCGTGATTAACTTCGATATTGATCTTGAAATCCTTGTCCAAACCAAACTGCTTCAGGAATCCGATCACCGTGGCACAGTCGTAGTCGTACTGGTGCTTGGTGGGTTCGCAGGGTTTGGGCTCAATGAAGAAATTGCCTTTGAAGCCCTGCTTGCGCGCATAGTCCCTCGCAATACTTAGAAAACGGCCCAGGTGTTCAACTTCGCGTTTCATGTTGGTGTTGAGCAGGCTCATATAACCCTCGCGACCGCCCCAGAATACATAATTTTCACCGCCCAGGGCAATGGTGGCATCGATCGCATTTTTTATCTGGAGGCCTGCATAAGCTACCGCGGCAAAATCCGGATTGGTGGAAGCGCCATTCATATAACGCGGATTCGAAAACACATTGGCGGTACCCCAGAGCAGCTTCACGCCGCTGGCAGCCTGCTTCTGTTTGGCGTAGTCGACGATTGTCTGCAGTCTTTTTTCATATTCTGCTGCTGAACCGCCTTCGTCCACCAGGTCGATATCGTGAAAACAATAATAGGGTGCGCCGAGCTTGGTGATAAATTCAAATGCAGCATCCATTTTATCTTTTGCAGCCTGAACCGCATCGGTGGATTCGTTCCAGGGAAAATGCTTGGTGCCGGGGCCGAAGGGATCGCCTCCGGTATTACAGAAGCTGTGCCAGTAGGCAATGGCAAACTTCACATGGTCTTTCAGCTTCTTTCCGGCCACCATCCTGTTCTCATCGTACCATTTATAAGCAAGGGGGTTGTCGGATTCACGTCCTTCAAATTTAATCTGTCCGATTCCAGGGAAATATTCCCGGCTGCCTTTAAGGATATTCGTCATGGTTATTTATTTATAAGTTGATGCAAATGACATTTCCATTTTTCATAAATCTCGCGAATCTCTCCGGTTTCGCGAGGCGCCGGATCGAAACGGCGAACGATTTCCATGCCGCCGAAGCAGGATTTGAAGTCGGAGTAATACTTTACTCCAAAACCCGCTGCGCGGGCAGCGCCCAGCGCTCCATCGGTATTAAACAGCTCCACCGTGCAATCGCTGAGATTGGCGAAGGTTTGCGCAAACAGCTTGCTCAGAAACATATTGGCATAACCGGCCCTGACCCGGTTCAGCGAAAGTCCCATGGGCTTCATGATCTCGGTTCCATAGATCAATGAGAACACGATGCCTTCCTGGGCCGCCCGGGCGATCTCCTTCCGGCTATGACGGTTGAAGTCGATGCCGCGAATGGCCGCACCAGGTGTTTTATTTTCAAGAATACGCTCCGCCCCGTTTCCAAAAGGAAAACAGAAAATGCCGCCTGCGCCGGGTGCCGCCTGCGCGGCTTCTTCATTAATCTGTTCGTAGGAAGCAGAAGCAAAAAATTGTTTTTTGAGCCAGCTGTTGAGAATGCCGGTGCCGTTCAGGCACATCAGGATACCGTAGCGCGGCCTTCCCCGAAGATGATTGACGTGTACAAAAGGATTGACGCGTGACTGCGGATCAAAAGCCGCCTGATCCGTAACGCCATATACCACACCTGAAGTGCCGGCCGTTGCGGCTATCTCGCCGGGCTCGAGTACATTCAGGGAAAATGCATTGTTCGGCTGATCGCCGGCGCGATAGGTTACCGGTGTTCCGGCCGCTATGTCGAGCAGCTTTGCCGCTTCATCGTGCAGCAGGCCCTGAGTACCGAAAGTCGGCACTGTTGGCGCCAGCAGGTCGCGATCAATTCCGTAATGATCGAGTAAAGATTGAGCAATGTCATTCGACTGGTAGTCCCAGAAGATGCCTTCCGACAATCCGGACACGGTGGTTACCGGTTCACCCGTCAGCTTAAGGGCGATATAATCGCCCGGCAGCAGGATGCGATATATTTTTTTATAAACCTCCGGCTCATTCTCCTTTACCCATTTCAATTTGGATGCGGTAAAATTTCCCGGAGAATTCAGAAAATGTTCCAGGCAAAAACGATGGCCAAGCGCATCGAACGCTTCATTGCCGTAAGTCACGGCGCGGCTGTCGCACCAGATAATGGCGGGACGCAGGGGTTTAAGGTCTTTACCGATGCAGACCAAACCATGCATTTGATAGGAAATGCCGATGGCGCCGATCTCATTTTTTGCAAAAGAATGCTTCCGGCGCAGTCCGGCAACAGCGTGCTGTGCTTCCTGCCACCAGCGATCGGGATCCTGTTCAGCAAATCCGGGCTGCGGCGCTTCGATAGCCATTTCTGTTTCAGGGGAAAATGCGGAAGCCAGGGGTTTGCCGGTTTCCGCCTCGAGCAAAGCTGCTTTTACCGAAGAGGACCCGACATCCAGGCCAAGGAAATATTTCACGGGCAAAAAATGTGGGGCGTAAGATAATTATTAGGCACTCCACGACAAAATGTAACTTGTTACATAAACCGGTTTTTGTCTATGTACGAATCACGATTTGAACCATTAGCGCCCGTTAAAATATACCGCCGGCGTGTGCGCAGGAGCCTGCTCAAAGGTGCAGTCATCCTCTTTTTCTGCCTGATCCTGGGGGTGCTGGGTTATCATTATACCGCAGGTATTCCCTGGCTGGATTCGCTGCATAATGCGTCGATGATCCTGAGCGGCATGGGACCGGTAGTAGAGATCACGAACGTGGGCGGAAAATGGTTTTCCTCCTTTTATGCTTTATTCAGCGGCGTCGTGTTCATCACCAATATCGGTATTATCCTCGCGCCCGCAATCCACCGGTTCCTGCATCAGCTGCATATTCAGTCGTCGGGCAAGGATAAACCTTAAGGTATCTTTTTAAAGACGATCTGCTCGTTTTCCTTTTTCACCACATATCCGAAGAAGTCGCGCAGCGTGGCATATTCCTCTGTCGGAAAGACTGCCTTATTGAATTTGATATGCACGCGCATTTGAATATTGGACGGGCCTTTTTGAATCAGGTATTCGAACATCCCTTCCGTTTCGTTATAAGCCACCCTGGCCGATTTCGGCATCTCATCCACCTGGTAGCCTTTGGGGATATCCATGCTGAGCACATAGGTTTCTTCCATTTTATACGGCATTTCAACGGGATAATGACGTTCCATGGATTTGAAAGGATTCGTTTTATACACTTCGGCTAACATGGGATTGAAATAAACCACGTCGGCTGTAAACATGTCTTTCATATCCAGATCATAGCGCACGATCGCCGGATTATCCAGGCTTTTAAGGGAATCTATGCCCGGCGACTGAATGGTCAGGTCGCTTCCATAATTCGTCTGGACCTTTTTGAAATAATCTTTCTCGGAAGTTTTTTTCACTTCTTCCCGCAGCTTATAAGACTCTACCGCGCCCAGAATAGATTGAAAGCTGCCCGTGCATTTCCCTTTGTCGTCATTGACAAGGAATACGCTGGTGATCTTGGTCTCCTGCGTCGAGTCGGCATCGAAATCAACCAGATAAGGCCTTTCCTCATTGATAATGCGGGCATATCCGTTGTAGCATTCTTCCGATACATTCCCAAACCCGTTGTAAGGCCTGGCGGCATCGAGGCGGATCATTTTTCCTTCATTCCAGGCGACACAGATCACATAGTTGAACTGG
>DASZRP010000111.1:0-12543 GCA_035548895.1 Puia sp.
ATCATGGCCATATTAAGAAGCGCCATGTTGCGGGCCACGCGGACTTCACTCCAATTCTTTTTTACAAAATCCTCAGCGGCGATTGCATCCCAGTGACCGGGGGGTGTGTAGGTGCCCACACCGTCGGCCCAGTATTCCACCTGGCCAATATTTTCGCGACTGGGATTACGAACAAGCTTGGCGACTTCTTCCGCATCCTGCTGGAATTCCTTGCTGCTCGTGGAAGGCGGAGGAGCCGGGCGGAAGGTCGGTATGCTGGCTGAGTCGAAAAGGAAAGGCAGTACCTTATAAAAGAAAGGCAGCATGGGAGGACGCTTGGGCGTTTCCAGGCTATACCAGGGAATCTGGCCGAGGCTTTCGGCTACGGTTTCAAAGTTTGACCAGTCGGCAGGCGTTCCGCCAGCGGTTCCGGCATGGTCGCCACGCGCCCTGGTAATGAACAGCTGTGCTACCTGCCGGCCCAGGGCATCTCCCGCAGTAACATCGGCCCGGGTGGCAGCTCCGCTGGCAATGGCGGCCTGTTCCGCTTCGGCCGCTTTCTGGTTCACGCTACCAATCTCATCCGGGAAAAGCAGTTTCATCATTTCTGCCGTAACACCGGCTAACACTGCAGCTTCCGAAGGATAAGACGGAAGGTCGGACCGGTTGATAAATTTGGCCGCTACGCTGGAATCGTTGGCATAAGGCGCCTTGCGGTTGTACTTGGTCTTATAGTACCAGCAGGCGACCAGCGCATCGTACTGTGCGGCGCTTACATATCCATAGGCTCTGCCGGCATAAGGGGGATTGGAGAAAGGGAATAACGGATAGGCCAGCGGGTTGGTGGAACTGGGCGCGGGATAAGTGCCGTCTGCATTGGCAACAGGGGGCAGGTTATATTTTGACACCAGATCGCGCATCACTTCGTTCCATCTCAACACGCCGCCTGCGGCCCAGTATTTAATCGAGTTTTCCTGGTCTTTCGACATATTTTTCTGCAGGGCCTTGATCTCGTTGAGGTCGGCCAGATATCCCGGGGAATTAGTAGCTACCGGAACTGCCACGGCAAAGGCGTCGGGCGCGGAAAGCAGTACCGGTCTCCAGGTACCCGCATTGAGATCATTATTGTCGACGGTCTGTGCCGGCAGGTTATCGGTACGATTACTGATGCTCTTGCTGCAGGATGAACCGATAAGCACGATCGATGAAAGACAGGTTATAAGGTTGAATATTTTTTTCATTTCCTGGTTTTTTATCGGTTAGAGACTAAAAATATAATAGAGGCCGGCGTCGAAGGAAAGCGACTGACCTACATTCCGGCCATGGACAACAAAATCACCGCCACCGATCACCTCAAGGTTCCTGGCAAAAGGCAGATAATATTTTGCATGGGCGCCGACAGAGGTCGCATCCATATTGTTGCTGGGGAAGGGCATGTCGTTCCGACGAATGTCGAAACCTCCCAGGGTGGACATATTTCTTACCACCACCTCCGCGATCAGGAATTTTTCACGGATTCCGATATTCAGGTTACTGTTGAACACATCTGGCATCTGCACTTCATTGGTATTGTGCTGATCCGTGGTATAATAAGATGTACGGTCGATCGTGACATTGCTTCTCCATACATAAGCGCCGGAGAGGGTGGCGAAGAAGATACCGCGTTGATAATCGACGGTAAGACGGCCGGAGAGATTGGTGCTGCCCAGCCCGATAGACATAGGCTGGAAATCCGGTTCATAATTGGTCAGCGGTGTGCTGAAACCACCGTCAACGAAGAGAGAGAGAATATTTTTTTTGAATTTCTTATGCAGGAATTCCCATTTCAGATCTACTGATCCGTCCTGAAATCCTTTGAGGCCGTGGAGGGTCCCTGCGGAGGCATGCGTCCATACATAAGGTACGCCAACCATCGCCATGAGGTGATCGGTGATGCCGTAGGCGCCCATGAAGGCGACGGACTGAGTGGACACGGTGCCGATATTCGCGTTGTCGCGCTTGAGGGTTCCTTCCCAGTATTCATTCCATTGGGAATGCATATAGGTGAAACCGGTACATAATTGTTTTTTCCCAAGCATGATAGCGTCGTCGGGCATCTGCGAGAAGGCCGGGGCCATGAACAGGCCGAGGATCGCCGCCAGGAGAAGTCGTTTAAGCATTTGGCTATTTTTCATTGTAAGTCAGTTCAAAGTTTTGGTTTTATTACCGGTTCACCCGTGCTCCCTGTTGGTTTTGACAGGAGGCGTGAGTCGAATTAGCCGATGAGGCTGCATTCCACCAATTGCCGGTACAATAAATAACGTTAAGCGCTATGCGCAGAAATAACTAAAAATGAATGAATAATACTAAGCGTGAAAAATGCTGTTCCGGATGAAACAGGAATAAACGGTCAGTCAGGATTTGACCTATGCGAGATCCGGCGGTTGACCCGCCCGGGAGAGATGAACGGGAGAAATCAAGGACAGGTAATGGTCAACAGCCTTTGGCAGTGTCGACGTATATTCGGATATACGAAAATCCTGTTGGTCGGCATAGTAGTCGCCGCTGAAACCTTTGAAAGAAGCGGTATGCTGGTCAGCTTTTTTTGATTGACCGTTATGCTGCAGGTCGTTGACCAGCTTAAAAAATTCTTCTCTGGCCGTCTTGAGCTGGGTAGCCGCCATGTTGGGAATGCAGAGCAATTCGAGCGAATCGTTAAAATACCGTCTTTTAACGTAATTATATTGAACGCCGTTAATTTCCACCTGACCGTCCACCCGTTCGAAATCGCGGGCATTGGTATAGGAAGAAAGATGAACTGCTGGTATTTTGATGGAGATCAGATCCGATTCTGAGTATTGATTTTCGTCGAGATTAGCTATGAGTTTTTGGTCAGCCCGATGTTCCATAAAAGAGGAATACAGCTGGTAACCAACCCAGTTGAACAGGAGTATGCCCAAAAGCAGTATAGCGACAATTCTCTTCAAAGCATCGCTAAATTAGGTTTTTTTATTTAACCTGATAATTTTTCTTATCGCGGCCAACCCCGGTAATGGTCAGTTTTTTCCAGCCTGAGGGCAGTTTTGACGGAACCTGGACAATGCCTTTGTCGGTGATATCCAGTCCCCCAAAGCCCATCAGCACGGCCTGCAATACACCTCCGGCGCCGGTGGCAAAATAAGGGTTTGTTCCTCCTTTGGTTTCGGCGATCACCCGGAAAGGCGGGTTCAGGTTAGGCAGGTAGGCTTCCTGGAAATAATGAAAAGCCGTATCGCCCTGGCCGAGGCGGCTATATAATAAAGCAAAGATCGCATGGGTCATCGCCGGAGTGCCGGCATCGGGAATCCTGGTTTGGTAATAGCGGAGATCCCGGCGAACCTGCGCCGGATCCGTAATTAGCTTCAGCGGGTAAGCAAGGAGATTTACATCAGCCTGCTTGATGCCCTCGCCCTGATATTGAGCGTGTTCGCGAATGGTGCCGTCAGGAAATTTCAGTATCGGAATATTGGCGGCAACCTGCTGCCAGTCGGGGTTCGCGGTGAGGCCAAGAACACGGGCGGCCTCTGCAGCATGTTGCAACAGCATTTTCGCTGCGCCGTTGGTAAAGGCGTCATTATCCACGTTCTCCGCCCATTCGTCGGCGGCCACCACATTATTAATATCATAATGTCCCGGGCCGCTGCGCTCCACACGGGAAGCCCAGAAATCGGCCGTGGCAGAGATCAGCGGCCAGCCTTTCTCACGAAGCCAGTCTTTGTCCTGCGTAACACAGTAGTATTGCCAGGCTGCCAAACCCACGCAAGCAGTGATATGGTGCTCGAAGGGACCGCTCAGGGCCCAGACCGGCGTTTCCTCCACACCGCTGGCAGCACTTTCCCAGGGGAACATGGCGCCCCGGTAACCGTGGGAGAAAGCATTTCGTTTGGCTTCTTCCAGTCTGTCGAAGCGGTATTCGACCATCGACCTGGCGATCTCCGGGTGAAGCACCAGCAACGCGGGATACATCCACAGATCGGCATCCCAGAATACGTGGCCGTTATAACCCAATCCGCTCAAGCCCATGGGGGAAAGACTGTAGCCCGTGCCCTCGCGCGAAAAAGAGTAGAGATGATAAAGCATGCTATGCACATCCTGTTGCGACTGTGCATCGCCGTCTATAATGATATCGCTTTTCCAGAGAGAATCCCAGGCCAGGTTGTGAAAATGGATGAGACGATCACGGCCCTGGAGCTTCGCAAAGATGGTAAGCCGTTCGGCTTCATTGAGCGGGTCTTCATGATGGGCGGAAGTGATCGATGAACCCGCAATGGCGAAATGCCAGGTCTCGCCCGCGCGGATCTTCTTATAAAATTTCATCAGGTGCATATTGTTATCCCACATTTCATGGATAACTCTTGGCTCCTGACCATGCGGTTCATCGAAGAGAAAAGTATTGGAAGCGCACATCAATAATTTTCCCGTCGGGCTCTTCGCTTCGGAAGTCAACAGCGAGATGAGCGTGTGCGGCCGGTCGATTTCATTATAATAATTCTGTACGTCACGAAGTGCGTCGGGCGCTTCCATCACGCTGGCGGGCGTGATCTCGATATCTTTCTTTGCCGTAACGGAAATATCCATCAACACGGTAAACGGCAACTGGCGCAAGGAATAATAGGTATAACTGATCGTTGCTTTATCGAGATAATCGAAGCGGGTGGTAAAACCGGCATGCCGCATATCGAGCGACTGCTGCATATCTTTTACATCCTTTTGACTGACGTCCTGCCCGTCTATGCTGAACCGCATATTCAGCAGGTTGAAACTGCGCAGGAAATTACTTACGCGGCCGCGTCCGTACAGGTCATAGGCTCCGGCCAGCACCACATCTTTCACCTTGAAAGGCTCAGGAGAGGACACGATGCCGATCATGCCGTTGGCCACCGTGATGCCGTAATAATTTTCCGGATGAACCGAAGTAGCGGTAATGGTCCAGGGGTCGGCTTGCTGGGCATTAACAGAGAAACAGGATAGCAGCAGACAGAAAAAGGCAGGGTTTAAAAAAGGCAATCGTTTGATCATTGATGAAAATTAAATATGGTCATAGACGATAAACGCGACGGGCATTCTCCCCGAAAAAATTTTCATGTTGTTCTTCACTGAGATGCTCAGTGTATTTTTCCAGCAGGCTTTTCCATTGCACATAGGCTCCCGACAAAAGCAGAAAGGGCCAGTCGCTGGCATAGAGGAGCCGGTCCGGGCCAAAGGATTTGAAAAGCAGGTCGAGAAAAGGATAGAAATCGCCCGGCTTCCATGATTTCCAGTTGGCGGCAGTAAACAATCCTGAAACTTTGCAATACAGGTTTTTGTTTTTCGCTAACAGATGGATCTGTTCCTGCCAACTGTTGGCAGGTTTTCCTTTGGCATCCGGACTTCCGCAGTTTTGAAGAACGAAAGCCTGATCCGGAAAATGCCGGATCAGGGAATTGAGTCCTGAAATGTTCGTTGCCGGCAATAATTCCACGTCGAGTGAATAGCCAAACGGCAACAGGGCTTCTGTTACGGCATGCAGTTTTGCGAAGTCTGCGTCTCCGCTCAATTTGAACCCGCGTATTGCGGTGTAGGCGGAAAGCTCCTGAATTTTTTCCGGCGCCATGGCCTCATTCAGATCTGTCCAGCCCACCACGCCAGATATGACCGGATGCGTCAGGGCCAGTTCAGCTAAAAAGCGCGTTTCTACTTCTGTTGCTTCCGCCGATACGGCGACGCAGGCCGCCACTTCATTTCGCCGCAGATTGAGCGCAATATCCGAGGGCAGATAATCTTCTTGTAAAACCTTGTTCTCCCGGATCAATGGAGCGGCGGTCGCTTTACCGTATTTCCAGAAATGAACTTCAGCGTCAATTACCATGCGATCTGATTTATAAAGCTACTTCCGTACGGCCCAAATTTAGTAAGAAGAAAGCAGGTGCTGTTATTTCGAATACCGGTGAAGCAACAAAAGTCCTGCTTTCCTGTCTTTGCCTCCTGATGCGGTTCTTCCAGATCCACCAAATCAATTTACCATGTTAAAAAATCAGTTCCGGTTTGCCTGGCGTTATTTGTGGAAAAACAGGACGGATAGCTTTTTGAATGTATTTGGGTTAGCGATCGGAATGGCCTGTGCAGGTCTGCTGTTCTTTTGGGTGGAGAATGAGCGAAGTTATGATTCCATGTTTGCCAAAAGGGACCGCATCTATGCCGTTCGGTTGAATTGGAGCTATGGCGGAGTGATTAACACGCTGTGGTCTTCACCCCGCCCCCTGGCGCCGTCGGCAAAAAGAGATATTACGGGAGTCGCCAATAGTTGCCGGTTGTCCGACGATCGTATTCAGGCACTTTTCCGTACGGGGAACAGGATGTTATACGCAACCGGCAGATATGCCGATTCTTCTCTTTTTTCCATTTTGGAGCTGCCTTTCGAGGAAGGCGATCCCCGCCAGGCATTTGCCGAACCACATGCACTGGTGTTAACCAAGGCCACCGCAGAAAAATTCTTCGGGACAAGCCGTGGTGTTGTGGGGCGAACCGTGCAAATGGATAATAAGGATGTTTATACCGTGACGGCTGTGATCAAAGACCTGCCGAAGAATTGCAGTTTCCAGTTTGAATGGCTGATTCCTTTTGAAACCGAGATGCGTCCTGACCAGGTTAACAACTGGGGCAGCTATAGTCCGACAACCCTGTTTGAACTGGATCCTCAGGCAGACCCCGAGGCGATCAATCGCCAGCTTTACAATTACCTGGACAAGAAACAGCCCGGCAATCAAACACGTTGCTTTATTTTTCCGATGCGCGACTGGCATTTGCGGGACGACTTTGCCGATGGCAAATATGCCGGCGGTGGTCGCATCACGCTTCTTCACATGCTTTCTACGATTGGATGGATCATATTGCTGATTGCCTGCGTGAACTTTGTAAACCTGGCCACGGCAGGCAGCGAGCGGCGTGCCAGGGAGATTGGCGTAAGGAAAGTATTGGGCGCTGAAAGAGGGCGGCTGATCATCCATTTTATGCGGGAAGCCTTGCTGATAGCCGCGATCGCAGGACTGCTTGGTGTGCTTATTGTTTTGCTGGCATTGCCTTTCTTCAATGACCTGGTGGGGGAGCAATTGGTTTTGCCATTGATCAGCTTAAAGCATGCATTCTTTATTGCTGCGATCATTTCAATCTGCGGATTGGCTGCGGGAATTTATCCTGCAGTTTATTTGTCATCTTTTGAACCGGTGCTTGCCCTGAAAGGCAGACGATTTCAGGCGGGCAGCTCGACGTTGATCAGGAAAAGCCTGGTCGTCTTGCAGTTTTCGCTCTCTGTTTTGTTCATCATCAGCACCCTCGTTATATACTGGCAGATGATACATGTAAAAAATCGTGACCTTGGATTCAGCCGGCAGCGGTTGCTTAAAATTGAACTTCATCGTAGTCTGGCGGGCGGGTTTTCCGCTATTCGCCATGACCTGCTGCATACCGGGTTTGTGGAGAACGCGGCAAGGACTGATCATGACGCCCTGTTTGCCGGTAACAACACCACTTCTTTTTCCTGGGAAGGGAAAGCGCCGGACGAGCAGCTTGTTATCTCGCACCGGTTTGTAAGTCCAGAATTTTTTGCTACTGCCGGTCTTCGCCTGCTGGAAGGCAGAAATTTTTTCTCGGAGCAGACGGACAGTACAAGTATCGTAATCACTGAATCCCTTGCCCGGCATCTGACCGGTCGAACTGCGGTAGGGCAGATCATTGAATCCGGAAATCGCTATGACCAGAGCGGGAACAAATATTTCCGGGTGATCGGAGTGGTGAATGATTACATCTATGGTGACATGTATGGCAAATCGGATCCGGTAATTTTCTTCTGCAAGCCTCCACTGTTTTCGGATATTCTATATGTGAAATTTAAAACGGGCAAAGACCTGCAGGCGGCTGTAGCGGCAGTGAAAGAAGTGGTGAGCCGGTATAATCCCGATTATCCTTTCGAATATTCTTTTGCCGACGATCAGTTCAATGCGATGTTTCAGATGGAAACGATGCTGGGACGAATCTCCAGTGTGTTTGCAACACTGGCTATTTTAATTTCCTGCCTTGGCCTGTTCGGGCTGGCTATGTACACCGCCGAGCGGAGGCTTAAGGAAGTCAGCATTCGCAAAGTGCTGGGTGCGGGAGAAGCAGGTCTGGCTGTTCTGCTTTCAAAAGATTTTCTGATGCTGATCGTGCTGTCCTGCCTGATTTCCTTTCCGCTGGCCTGGTGGGTAATGAACAACTGGTTGCAACATTATGCTTACCGGATCAACCTGAGTTGGTGGATTTTCCTTGCTGCCGGCCTTGGCGCGCTATTGATTGCGCTCATTACGATCAGCTTCCGAACAGTGCGGGCGGCGATGGCCAACCCGGTTGATATACTAAGAGCTGAATAGTAAAATGGGACCTGTTAATTACTCCTGGATGAGGGATGGCCTTTCGGTAATCTCATGATATTTGATCACATCCGTTGCATAGTAATGAATCACCATGCTCTTTCTGGTTGTCGCGGGATTTAAAATGGGCATTCCCCCATGAACGAGATTGGCGTGCCAGATGAGCGTGTCGCCCTTGCGTGCGCGGAAGACCTGCTTTTTGAAAGGGCTTTCTTTTAAGATGTCGTCGATCCTGTCTTCATAGTCGCTATAATTTTTTTTGCCGAGCGTTAGCGGGGTCTCCCCTTCATTGAAGTCGTTGTTCAGTAAATAAGGCAATTGGTGACTTCCGGGATAATAGAAGAGCGGGCCGTTCTCATCGGTAATATCTTCCAGCGCGATCCAGGCGGCGATAAGATAACCGAGGGGATAGGTGGTCATGTGAATACTGTCGGAATGCGCCCGTTGTTCGCTTCCCCGAAGAAAATTGATGGTCTGGAATGCGACAACTTCTTTATCGAGCAGGAATTCCAAAACGGATTTCAGGAGGGGCGTGTTGGTTACGGATTTTATCAACTTTGATTTTCTGTTCGCGAACATCAGCTTATTGCTGTTGTTGAACGTCAGATCGCCATGCTTTTGCAGACGGTCGATCTCTGCATTGATATGATCACATTCCTCATTGGTAAATAACTTTTCAAGGATCAGGTAGCCATTGTCGCTCCAATCGAGGATTTTCTTTTGAACAGGCTCTGGAAACGAATGGAATAGCGGCTTTTTGGAGGCAACTGCTCTCGAATCGCTTATGTCTAACCAGGCTCTCGATGTTCTGTCGGGAAAATCTTTGCTGGATATTGAAGCGATTAGCGGTTTGTTGAGGTGAAATTTTTTGTAGGCTTCTTTATTATGCTTTACCGATTGGTAATGGATCAGGTTGTAAACCCAGTGAACCGGCTTAAACTTTTTGAGATCCATGCAAGTGATTTATTCTCTTTTGGCCCGGAGTATTCGATCGTCCGGAGTGGTTGTCTATAAAGCTAAGGATTATCTTAAAAATATATGTCGACGGAGAAGAAGCCGAAAATTTATTGGCTTTTCCGGCAGGACAATCCGGGAGAGATTTTTCCTTAGGCCATAACACCCTCTTTCGGACCTGTAAGTGCCCTTTTTTCTTTGCAGTATTTTTTCGTTTGTACCTTTCGGAATGACAATTGACAAAAGACAAATGGACTTAATTTATAGGCGAGGAACGCCGGACGACTTGAATCAGTTAAAAAACCTGGCTGTTAAATCATGGAGTCAGTTTAAACCAGATTTAACGGATGAAAATTGGGTGAAACTATACGGCAGTTTAGCAAACGAGAAGACCTATATCGAATTGGTAAGCAAATCGCATAGCATAGTTTGCGTGACCAACGAGGATGCAATTGTCGGAATGGCATTTCTCGTGTCTAAGGGAAACCCGACTGAAATTTATGACAATGAGTGGTGCTATATTCGTTTCATTACAGTCGACCCGGATTTTTCAGGACAAGGAATTGGAAGAAAATTGATCGCCTACTGCATTGATACAGCAAGACAAAATAATGAGAAGGTCATGGCGCTTCATACTTCGGAACTTATGGATAAAGCCAGGCATATCTACGAAAGTTTGGGATTTGAAATTTTAAGAGAAATTGACCAGCGGTTTGGAAAGCGATACTGGCTTTACAAACTTGACCTGGCGTAAAGTGTGACAGATACTCTGATCTTACGTTTAATCAACATAGGCGGGAATATTTAAAAAGTATAAAACTGAACATAAAGTGTGCGGAACCGGACAATTAATAAAATCAAAGAAATCGCAACTAACTGATTGTTAGGATGTAAAAAACAGGCATTTTTCTGGATACGGTTCTGCTGTATTCAAAAATAAGAGCATGTTCAAAAACTATCTCCTCGTCGCCCTCCGCCAGCTCCGCAAGAACCGCGGCTACTCCTTTATCAACATCTTCGGCCTGGCCACCGGCATGGCAATCGCCCTCGTCATCGGCATTTGGGCAACCGACGAGCTTTCCATTGATCAGGGTATTCCGAATGGCGACCGCGTTGTGGAGATCATGCAAAACCAATGGCAAAAGGGTGAAACCAGCGAGAAAACGCCGCCCAGGTATGTAGGCACTACCGTCTCCCCGGCCCTCAATCCCTGGCTGCAAAAAGAACAGTATCGGGATGTCTTCGCCCAAACGGCGATGACCCTTTGGGCTGGCCAGCATGTACTGGTGAACGGCGACAAAAGCATCGTCCAGACCGGAACCTCGGCGGAATATACCTTCCCGCTCATTTTCGGCTACCGTTTCCTAAACGGCAACGCCGAATCCATGCGAGATCCAAACACCGCCCTGATTTCAAGATCTACGGCTATTGCCCTCTACGGCACCGAGAACGCAGTCGGAAAAACCTTTAAATATGAAAATCGTCGACCGTTCACTGTCGGAGGCGTCTATGCCAATCAGCCCGCGAACAGCAGCCTACATGACGTTGACTTTTTCATCTCGATGGCCAATGAGGAAACCAGCGGGCTCAGGAATATCGACAATTTCGAGAACCACAGTTGCCGCATCTTTGCCCTGCTCGCCGGCAACGTCACCGCCGATCAGGCGACGGCCCGTATCAAGAATATCTGCAGCCCTTATGTGAAGTTCGCGTACGAAAACTACAAGGTGCTTCCATTCCAATCCCTGTATCTGCATTACGATGACAACAATTCCGTCGGCGAGGGCCGAATCGTCTACGTCAGAATGCTCGGTATCATCGGAATCTTTATCCTCTTGCTGGCTTGCATCAATTTTATGAACCTGGCTACGGCCCGCAGCGAAAAACGCGCGAAGGAAGTGGGCATCCGCAAGACAATCGGCTCGCTACGGGGTCATCTCATCGCCCAATTCCTCGGTGAATCGGTCCTGCTCGCGTTCCTCTCGTTTGTCCTTGCCGTTGCCCTGGCAGCCTTTACCCTGCCCTGGTTCAATCAACTGGCTGGCAAGACCATGACTTTCCCCTGGACGAACCCCCTTTTCTGGAGCCTTTCATCACTATGCACCCTGCTCACCGGTCTACTGGCCGGCAGCTATCCGGCATTCTATCTTTCCAGCTTCAGACCGGTGAAGGTTCTGAAGGGAGCATTTAAAGCCGGCAAAGGCGCCAGCAATCCGCGCAAAATCCTCGTCGTTACCCAATTCTCCATCTCGCTCGCCCTGGTCATCGTCACCATCGTCGTGTTCCGTCAGATCCAGTTTGCAAAAGATCAACCGCTGGGCTATGATCAGCCGGGACTGATCGCCGTTCCCGATAATTCGAATGAACTGGACGCTCATTATGAGGCTCTTCGCGAGGCCTTGCTCAATACGGGCGTGGTCGCTAATGTCGCCAACTCCTCCACAAACCTCAACGAATTTTATCAGAATGATTGGCTCGAATGGGAAGGAATGAGCGAGGAAGCAAAGACCCTCACATTCCGCGACGTTTTCGTTAACGCCGATTTTGGTCCCACCATCGGCTGGAAGATCATTAAAGGACGTGATTTCTCCCGCGAGCGCCTCACCGACAGCGCGGCTGCTATTGTTAACGAGACGGGAGCCAGCATTCTCGGATTTAAAGACCCCATCGGCAAGATCATCAAACACAATGGGAAGCCTTATACCATTATCGGCGTAGCGAAGAATATGATCAGCAATAGTCCCTACTATCCGGTTCAACCCGCGATCTTCATGGGCGATGGTGGCCATAACGTTTTTACGATCCGCATCAAACCCGGTCAGCCGGTGCGCACGGCGCTCGCTGCGATGGAACCCGTCTTCAAACAGTTCAATCCGGCCAGCCCCTTTATCTATTCTTTCATTGATGAGGAGTTTCAAAAAAAGTTTAATACGGAGTCGCGGATTGGCAATCTCGCAACGGTGTTCTCCGGTCTGGCTATCCTTATTTCCTGTCTGGGCCTCTTTGGTCTTGCTTCCTTCGTCGCCGAACAGCGTACCAGGGAGATTGGCGTCCGCAAAGTGCTTGGCGCCCGCGTGACGGGTCTCTGGGCGCTCCTCTCCGGCGACTTCCTGAAGCTGGTGATCCTCTCCTGTCTCGTCTCCATGCCGCTAACGTATTTCTTCATGAGCAAGTGGCTGCAAAACTATGCGCTTCATACCCCCTTATC
>DASZRP010000112.1:0-8664 GCA_035548895.1 Puia sp.
TCAGCGAGATCACTTCATCAATGATCAAACGGCCAACGTACAATATGGAAACAGGGATCGCCGATCGCAGCAAGCGAAGACCGGAATTGGTCAGCATCATCCAGGGACTGGCTTCCCAGACCAGTCTGAAAAAAGCCGGAAGATTGCTGAGCGCTTTAAGGCGGTCGGACCAGCTGGGCCCGGTTTGGTTTGGCGGCATCACTGGCCGCAAAATTAGCGTATCCCCTATTCAGTGAACCCGGTTATTTGTCGGTTTTGGAAGCAAGTTCCCAGTTCGCAAAACCAGTTGACCGGTAGACCAGCCTTGCTGCGTCTGTTTCCACGGTAGCATAGTAATAAGTTTCCCCGTCTGTAACTACTTCGAACAGGTCGGTAATCCAGCCGTCTTTCAATTTTTCACGAAGCCCCCGCTGGAGATGAATCGGCAATTGATTGGATAAGATGAACCGGGTCACGGCCACCAGTCTCGCATCGTCCTTCCCGTAGTAAGCAAACATGATCTGGTTACCCAGGCTGAATTCTGCTTTATAGCATCCGGAAGTAGTTGTCCAGGTGACTGCTGTTGCCGATTTAAAATCGTGTTTAAAGGAATTCAATGTGGCATAATCAACATTTCCATTGTCGCCGGCGAATGCGATCGGGGTGAACCCGAGCAACAGGCCAATCATTATCAGGCTGATCTTTTTCATTTTGTTTGGTTTTTATTGGTATGATTAAGATGCGTTTTTCGGAGCTCGTGTTACAGCGTTAACATTTTTTTCACGGTGCCCATGCCAGAATAGATCCCAGCCGAATGCCTGATTTTTATGTCGATGATTTTTAGCGTATTGCGAACCAGGCATAAAAAAAGGTTGTATCTGTTTCGATACAACCCTGTTCGTTTACGTTACACCAATAAGTAATCACTTATCGCGGTGTGCCCAAATTTTTTGTTTATAAGCGCATCAACTGCCGATAACCCTTCCCATAAAAGGATCGCTGAATCCTTCCCGGCCTGTTTCTACGCGGCCCGCATATCTTTTTTCAAACCGGTTCAACCCATCGGCAAGCACGCTGAAGTCATACCAGTTATGGCTTTTCGAGAGATCAATTTGAAAGACCTTCTTTCCGGACCCTGAAGGAAGATTGATTTTCCGGGAAGCTGTTTTATAGGCATGATCCCTGATTTCAACTGTAAGCGCATGCCCGGTATTATTCTCCAAATGCAGCAGGAGATTGCCGGTCAGTTCTTTTGCAGACCCCGGTTTGGTTTCATCGGTGCAATAAATAGTGAGTTGAGGATCATCCGCATTTCCTTTGAATTCGCGAAAGAAACCATTAGGCCCATATACCCGCAAATGATAGGCATTGTGTTCAAAATCGTTCAGCGGCCAGGCATCGTTTAACTGATCGCCGGCCTGAACGGCATAAGCCCAGGTGCGGACCGCCTCAAAACTGTCGGGATTATTTGCACTCCGATATTTTCCTGGCGCATATACGTGGAACGGTGCTCCGTGCGAACCTTTGCCGAATACTTCCTTAGCCGATTCAAAATAAATGGAGAAAGACTTTCTGTCGGCACTGAGCTGGCCATCTACGCGAAGCTGATATGGCAGAGCGCAGGAAGGTCGGATGCCGGCTTCCTGTTGCGGCATATCGGAAGAACTGTAAACATCCTTTGACAGTTGCTCTATGGCTTCCGCCGAAAGCAGCTTGTAATCTGTCGGAAGTTTTTTGAACTGAGCCTGGTGAATACTTTCGAGGACTGAATCACGTGAAAGAAATTCAGGTTGATTTACCTTTTCTCCCTGATAGGGACGAAATACGGAACTCAGATCGCCGCAAACCGTACGACGCCAGCCGCTGATATTCGTTTCCCGGAGCGACCTGCCCGTTTTATGTGTAATCCATTTTTCTATCATCTGAATGGACGAGGTATGGTCAAACACCTGGGAATTCACATAGCCGCCGCGGCTCCACGGAGATGCGACGACTAACGGTACCCGGTAGCCGAGGCCAATGGAGCTTTCCCGGTCATAATTCTGCGGGAATTTATTTCTTTCTTCCTCCTGGGCCAGGGTGACAAAATCGGTGCGGGTATCCAGTCCTCCCGAAGCTTTACCGGTGCCCTGTTTATGGGAATGCGGCGCCACGAAAGGAGGCACATGGTCGAAGTAGCCGTCATTCTCATCGTAGTTGAGTATAAAGATGGTTTTCTTCCAGACTTCGGGATTCTGCGTGAGGATATCCAGCACTTCGGAAACGTACCAGGCGCCATACCACGCAGAGCTGGGATGGTCGGAGAAATGTTCGGGAGCAACAAGCCAGGATACGGCGGGCAATGAACCCGTTTTTGCATCCTGCCGGAATTGAAATAACACGTCTCCTTTTGGCGCCAGCATTTTGCGTTCAACTCCATGATCGTTGTAGGTTAATTCAGCCAGCTCATGAAAATCCGGATCGCCTTCATTTGTGGTAAAAGCCTTTTGATGCAGGCTTTTTTCCCGGGCAGTCAGGTTTTCGTAAGCCGCGCGATTATGCGTTTTGATCTCCTCCTGAAACGACGCTAATTCTTTTTCCTTTTCCGTCAGCGTTTGTTGATTCGTTGCAAATACCGGATCTGAAGCGGAGAGCGACTCCTGCTGTTTTTTCAGGACTGCTATTTCTGCCGGAAGGCTGGTCAATCGCTTTTCCACGAAATCCAGATGTCGTTTATGCAGGCGCACATGAAACTGCTTATAGAACTCCAGGTTATTATCGGTGAAATTGGAAAGCCAGGGATCCTCTTCTCCTTCAAAACCGACTCCCACGCTGATTTCATTCTGATATACCTTCCAGGATATGCCGGAATCTTCCAACAGCTCCGGGAAAGTCCGCCAGTTCAATGATTCGAAATCCATATCCTCGTTCCAGACCAACGCCCTCGACGATTCATCCTGGTGATCGCGGATGGTGCCTGTCCACAGATAAGACCGGTTCGGACTGGTTCCTGTGAGAGAGGAGCAAAAATGCTGATCGCAAACGGTAAAGGCATCGGCTAATGCATAGTAGAAAGGAATATCTTCCCGGTTATAAAATCCCAGGGTCAACGGCATACCGGCGTAGTCTTTATTGCCCGACTTCTTCACATTCAGCCATTGATCATATTTCCCGTCATTTCGCGCGTCTACCTGGTTTGCCCAGCTATGGGGAAGGGATTGCATCCAGGTAGCTTTTGTATTTTTAATATCCAACCGGAAAGGCAGGTAGGTTTCTCCTGCCGCATTGCTCTGGAGCCAGACGGGTCGCTGATTGGGCAGGGTGATCGCTCTCGGATCGTTGAAGCCGCGAACACCGCGCAAGCTACCGAAGCTGTGATCAAAAGAACGGTTTTCCTGCATCAGGATAACGACATGTTCAGCATCGAGCCAACTGGTGCCTGCATCGGGATTGATCGCCAGCGCCCTTTGTATAGAAGGCGGCAGTGTTGAAAAAAGTCCCGCTGCGCCGGATAAAAAACCTGCTTTTTTGATAAATTCCCTTCGCGTATCCATATCGAGCTATAATTTTGCGCCCAAAAATAAACATCCCGCTTACTTTACTCCTTGGCTGATTGAAACTTCAAAAAAGGATAATATCGGGACAATCATTTCCGGACATGTGCCATTTTAATCGTATGTATCAAAAACAAATAAAGTTCTCTGCTTTAATCTTTCTACTGTTTTTTTCAGGAAAGGGCTTTAGCCAGTCTCCTTCCGCGCTGATCGATTCCAGCACCTTTGAGCCTTCAGCCATTTTTTCGCCGCTGTTTTATCATGCTAACGGCAATCCAATACATGCGGCCAATGGAAATCCGGGACCAGCTTATTGGCAGAACCGCAGCGATTATCAGATCGAAGCCACGCTGGATACTGCCCGGGATCTTCTTCGGGCTGCTGTAAAAATAAGCTATACCAATAACAGTCCCGATTCGTTGCAATATCTCTGGCTACAGCTCGATCAAAATATCTACAAACCGGATGCCCGGTCAAGGTCCCGCGGCTTCCCGGGCATGGAAGGCCATACCGATGGCTATCTGATGGATTCGGTGATGATCAACGACCGAGGTGTTTACCGGGCCGTGTCCTATCTGGTTACCGATACGCGCATGCAGATCAGGCTTCCGAAGGTAGTGCCGGCAAAAGGCGGGAAAATCGATATCAAAATAAAATACCAGTATACTGTTCCCGGCTCTTTTGGCGGCCGCACAGATTATTATCCAACCAAAAATGGTAAAGTATATGAAATAGCGCAGTGGTTTCCGCGAATGTGTGTTTATGATGATGCGATTGGCTGGAATACGCTGCCTTATCTCGGCAGTGGAGAATTTTATCTCGAATATGGCGACATCGATTATCGCGTTACCCTGCCCTGGAATATGATTGTAGCCGGTTCAGGGGAGCTGGTCAATTCCAAAGAAGTGTTGACGGCTGCTCAGATCGGCCGGCTGGAAAAGGCAGCGCAAAGCGATCAGACAATCCTCATCCGTCGTGAAGATGAAATAAAAGACCCCCTTTCAAGGCCTAAGCAGCATGGCGACTGCACCTGGCATTTCCGCATGCATAATACCCGGGATGTTGCTTTTGGCGCCAGCAGCGCTTATATTTGGGATGCCGCCCGCGTTAATCTGCCCGATGGGAAAAAATGCCTGGCGATGTCGGTATATCCGGCAGAAAGCAGCGGTGCGGATGCCTGGAGCCGCGCAACCGAATATCTAAAAGCTTCCATTGAGTATTTTTCCAAAATCTGGTTCGTTTATCCATATCCGGTAGCGATTAACGAGGCGGGCATTGCGGGTGGTATGGAATATCCAGGAATTGTGTTTGATGGATGGACAGACAAAGGAGCCGACCTTTACGCCGTAACCGCGCACGAAATAGGCCATAACTGGTTTCCGATGATTGTGGGAAGCGACGAACGCCGGTTTGGCTGGATGGACGAAGGCTTTAATACTTTCATTGATGTCTATGCTTCGGATCACTTCAATAATAGAGAATATGCGCCCAAACGAGACCCTGAATATGCGCCCGGCGGCGGCAATCCGGCCGATGAAATTTTAAAAACCCTGAGCGATCCGGACGCGCCGGTCATCATGACTGCAGCTGATGCCGTTCCGGAAAAATACAGGCATCCCGTTACCTATTTTAAAACCGCATTCGGGTTGGTACTTCTGCGGGAGCAAATCCTCGGCCCCGACAGATTTGATTACGCATTCAGGCAATATATACAGGCGTGGGCTTTTCGTCACCCAAAACCAGATGACTTTTTCCGGAGTATGGAAAACGGTTCAGGAGAGGACCTCTCCTGGTTCTGGAAGGAATGGTTCTACCATAACCAGACTTTCGACGTTGCAATTACCGGCGCACAATATTCCGGTAACGATTATTCAAAAGGCGTCGACATACAAATCCGGAACAGGCGATCCATGGCATTGCCCTGCGCGCTCGAATTGAAATACAAAAACGGCAGCACTGAACGCAGGGCCATTCCCATAGAAGCCTGGTTCAGCGACCGGCAAATTCATATTCACGAAGCATTAGCCGCGCCCCTTGATAAAATCACGCTTGATCCGGACGCCTCACTACCCGACCTCGATCGCAGCAATAATACGATCTCAATGCCCTAAAGAAAAGGATAACGGCTGGCCGAATAATACAAACAAGCCAACCGTTATCCTGATATTATTAAAGCAAATGGTACTCAGTATCTATTCCTGTCGCGTCCGTAACCGCCGCCGGAATTACCGCGAAATCCGCCGCCTCCCCCGCCACCGGGTTTATTCTCGGCTACTTTAACCGTCAGGGTCCTGCCGCCCATGCTGGATCCATCCAGCGCTTTAATGGCTTTCTCCCCTTCTTCATCACTGGAAAACTCCACAAAACCAAAGCCCCGGCTCTTGCGGGTTTCTTTGTCTAAGATGACCTTGGCAGAACTTACACTCCCATAAGGTTCAAAAATTTCCTGCAATTCCTGATCCCGTACAGCGAAAGGCAGACCGGCTACAAAAATTTTCATTACAATTTTATTTATTGGCAACAATATAGCACAATTGTACTGATCGCCCATTAATTGCCGCCTGTTTTTTGCAGATTATTGGTTAAGCCCGGAAAAACCCTAACTATTATCTATATACGATGGCAGGAAAACAAATAAAAAACCCCCAATCTGGATCAGGGGTTTTTCAGAGAACTTGAATTTAAGGTTTTCGCTAGGACGGTGAAAATGAACTCAAGTGGTTTTTCGGATATTTGGTTGTTTCAACGGAATTGGATAAGTCAAAGCTAAAGCAGCGCCAGCCGTCAGCCAAGCGCGAAACCACCCGATTTTGACTCGTAGATTTACGAATATGCTTTCAGGCCAGGGTTTTACGATCCCGGCCGGCGTTGCCGGCCGGGATCGTAAAACGGCTCAGGCTTATTTCAGATGGGCCCGCATCATCCAGGCAATCTTTTCATGTTTTTCCATCAGCCCGGTGATATAGTCGCTCGTCCCGGCATCTTTATGGGCATCGGCAAATTCATTGATATTACCCCTGATAAATTCGATCACGCTTTCGTGATCCTCCAGCAGATTCTTCAGCAGATTCTGGCTGTTATTCGGTCCCTTGAACTTCTCCGTCAGGTGGGTCAGTTCCAGAAAATCCTTCAGGGTGGCCGGCGCATAATGCCCGAGCTGGCGAATGCGTTCCGCCACGCTGTCCACAATTTCTTCCAGTTCTTCGTAGAGTTCTTCCAGATACAGATGCATGGAATGAAAATCAGGCCCCTCTATATTCCAATGCGCATTCAGCGTTTTCGTGTAGAGGACGAATTCATCAGCGAGCAATTTTGCGAGCTGGTCTGCCACCGTTTTTCTGTTAGCATCCGAAATGCCGATACTTGTTTTCATTGCTTATCATTTTTGATTCTTTTATAAAATTAGGAAGAAATACTGCCGGATATCCGTTTGATCTGTAAATCAAGCCTGCAGGATATAAAAATTACAATTTACGTGCCCGGGCGCCTATTTATCAAACCCGATACATTTCCTGAAATGATTAGCTTTGCGGCATCAAAAAGTATTGTTCACCGAGTTCCTTTTTTTAGCAAAACCCCTTTATGGAAGATCAGATCCCGGACTTGCCGGTGTATACGGATATTGAGGCTGTATTCAAACAAAGAAAGACCACGGAAGATAAAATACAGCTGATGGCTACCTGCACTGTTAACGGTAAGCCGGGCCGCAGCGTCTGGATTGAAGTTCCCACTGTTTTATACAATGGTTATAAAGGCAAAGTGCGGATAATCGAATTCAAGATAAAAAGCGGGATGCTTGAAGTACTGAAGGTTCAAAGTATTTGACCAGTCAATTGGTCAGCCGGATATCAGCTTATCTATTCTTTCTGCCAGCTTGTGGTCGCGTTCCGTTACTTTATTGCCCGCGTCGTGGGTCGACAGCCAGCATTCTACCTTATTGTATTCATTAGACCACCGGGGATGGTGGTTCATTTTTTCGGCTTCCATGGCCACCCGGGTCATAAAGGCAAAGGCTTCGGAAAAATCCCGGAACCTGAATTCTTTATAGAGCTTGTTATCCGATTCCTGCCACATAAAAATGTATTTAAAATCGTAAGGGTGCAAAACGCCTGCCGGGTTCCCGCAGGCCGGATTTCCGGCGAAGGGATTGATACGGTTTTACCGTTATACGAATTTAATCCAATACCGCGTCCTTTCTCATCCGGACTGCTATAAATTTCTCCTGATTTTTCTCCCTTTTATCATGATGGCATATCCTTGCCGCTTCAGGGCAACACTTCGGTGCTGTTCATTGCCATGCCTGTATTTCCGGTAGGCGGCGAAGATCAGCGCGGGATTGATCACGCCCACGATTTTATCTTTGGCATCCGCTTCCACGACCGGGAGCTGACCGACCTTATAACGATCCATCAGGTCCATGGCCAGACTAACGGTAGTATCGGGATAAACATGGTATTTCAAAGGGTTTACGGCCGATACCGAGGACGCGTTTCCGTCCATTACGTCGGCCACAACCATCTGTTGCAAAATATCCGGTTCATAGGTCTCCGGCGTTATGACTCCCCTTCGGTTGATCTTTTCCGTCATGATCGTACTTTTCATGAGTGAAAAAGAGACAAAATAGGAAGCGGTGCAGGCCGCCAGCAGTGGCAATAAACCATGGGGTTGCTGGGTGGTTTCAAACGCAAAAACGATAGAGGTTAACAAAGCACGTGAGGAACCGGCAAACATAGCCGCCATCCCGATCAGCGCACAGGTTGGAAGATTAATATCTGAATGCGGATCAATCTGCAGGATCAAATGCCCGAAAAGCAGGCCGACTCCCCCGCCAATGGTCAATAATGGCGCCAGGGTTCCACCGGAAGTACCGCTTCCCAAAGAAACAGACCAGGAAATAAATTTCATCAGGCTGAGACCGACAATCAGTGGCAGCATCGGCGTGCCGGTAAGCAGCGTCGAGATATTATCGTACCCCACTCCCATCGTATGAGGAGCGAAATAACCCACCACACCAACGGCAACAGCACCGATAGCAGGCCACCACATCCAATGAACCGGCAGCTTTTCAAAACGGTCTTCTATCCAGTATACGGACCGGGTCACCATCGCTGCCAGCACACCCGTTGCAAGTCCCATGAGGGTATAGATCAAG
>DASZRP010000113.1:0-6216 GCA_035548895.1 Puia sp.
GCGGCCATTGGCGAATGGGCCGTGACGATATCGTAGTTCCGGTAAATATGGGTATGCAGCAAAGTGATATCGCTATAGCCCAGAATCCATTTGGGTGACTTGCGAAAACGTTTGAAGCTGATTTGTTCAATAATGCGACCAACCCCGTACCCTCCCCGCCCGAACAGTATTGCCCTGATCTTTTCGTCGTCGAGCATGACCTGGAGATCGTTGAGCCGCTCGGCATCGGTGCCGGAAAAATAATTGGATGACTGGCCGCCGACCGTTTTACCCACCTTCACTTTAAATCCCCAGTTCTCTAACTGCTGCCGGCATTGTTGTGTATTTTCGAGGGTCATATATCCCGCGGGGCAAACCATACCAATGGTGTCGCCGGGCGATAAATACGGGGGAAGCTGTGCCATATTATATTTCTTTAAAAGTTACCCGATCGGTTGAAACGCGCAACTCATGACGCACACCGCATTTCAGGGCATAGTTGATCTTCTGATGCCCGACCGGGAAATTGAAACAGACAGGATAGTGATAATTGGCCACATGATCGTGCACGATGTTGTAAACGCTGCTTCCAAAATCGTCGCCTTCCTCATCGGGCTTTACCTTGAACCCGCCGATAAGCAGGCCCGCCAGCTTGTCGAGCTTGCCGGTTCTTTTCAGGTTCCAGAACATCCGGTCGATGCTGTACAGGTATTCGCCGACGTCTTCCACGAAAAGGATCGTGCCTTCCGTTTTCAGATCGGATGTAGTACCAGCCAGGGTTTCGATGGTTTTGAGGTTGCCTCCTGCGAGTATGCCGACAGCCTGACCCGGCCGGTTTGCCGGATCAGGAACCAGCGGATAGCTGATCTTTCCACCCGTGAGGGCAGTCCTGATCGACAATAGACTTTCCAGCTGACCCGGCTCCGCTTCACCGAGACGGTAGGGAAAGCTGTTGCACATTTTGGAATGGATCGAAGCGACGCGATAGTGATGACTAAGGTGCGCATGAATCACGGTGATATCGCTGAATCCGATGATCCATTTCGGATGTTCGGAAAAACGGCTGAAATCAAGCCGGTCGATAATGCGGACGCAGCCATAACCGCCCCTCCCGCAGAGGATGGCCCGAATGGTATGATCGTCCAGCATCTGCTGAAAGTCGGCCGCCCGCTCTTCATCGGTTCCCCCGAAGGTAAAATCCCGCATCCCCACGGTACTGCCTATCCGCAGTTTAAAGCCCCAGCTTTCAAGCGTAGTACGCGCAGGCTCCAGTTCATCCGGGCCCAGATGGCCTGCCGGGCAGGTAACGCCGATCGTATCGCCCGGCTTCAGATAGGGCGGTATGATAAAAGTTTCTTTTCCAGAGACCGGCGTACCGGGCAATGAAAACGGCCTGTGAAATCCGACCGTCGGAATCAAAGAGCTGGCCGCAAGCGAAGAAAGAAAATGTTTTCGGTTCATTATTTAAAGTTAACGGTTGAACCGGATTTTCTGCATACCGCACAATGGATTTGAATCGGTATTTTTGCAGACTATTGTCGCCCCGGGCGGCGAATGCAAGACTATGAAAGAATACAACAGGATATTGGTTACCGCCGCGCTACCCTATGCCAACGGCCCCGTGCATATCGGCCATCTGGCAGGCTGTTATATACCGGCAGACATCTACGTGCGTTTTGAAAGAGCAAGGAAGAAAGATATCATTTTTGTCGGCGGCAGCGACGAACATGGCGTTCCGATCACCATACGGGCGATGAAGGAAGGCATCACACCTCAGCAGGTCGTTGATAAATACCACCAGCTGATCAGGGAAAGTTTTGAGCAGATGCAGATCTCTTTCGACATCTATTCCAGAACTTCCCGTCCGATCCATTATAAAACGGCATCCGATTTTTTCCTGAAGCTGCACGAAGAAAATGTTTTCGAGGAAAAAGAAACAGAACAGTTCTACGACGAACAGGCGAAGCTTTTCCTGGCCGACCGGTATATTACCGGCACCTGCCCGGTCTGCGGAAATCCCAACGCCTATGGCGATCAGTGCGAACGCTGCGGTTCAGCACTAAGCCCCGACCAGCTCATCAATCCACGCAGCACGCTGAGCGACGCGGTGCCGGTAAAACGGAAGACCAAGCACTGGTATTTCCCGCTGAATAAATACGAGACCTTCCTGAAGGAATGGATTCTGAACGGACACACGGAATGGAAGAATAACGTGTACGGACAGTGTAAGAGCTGGCTCGATAACGGATTGCAGAGTCGCGCCATGACCCGCGACGGCAGCTGGGGTATTCCCGTGCCGCTGCCCGATGCAGAAGGAAAAGTGCTGTACGTCTGGTTCGACGCGCCCATCGGTTATCTCTCGGCGACCAAGGAGCTGACGGCCAACTGGGCCGATTACTGGTGCCAGCCCGACACCAAGCTGGTCCATTTTATCGGAAAGGACAATATCGTTTTCCATTGCATTATTTTCCCGGCGATGCTGAGAGCGCATGGCGGTTTCGTATTGCCGGATAATGTGCCCGCCAATGAATTCCTGAATATTGAAGGCGAAAAAGTATCTACCAGTCGCAATTGGGCGGTGTGGGTACACGAATATGTTCGCGATTTTCCGGGATGCGAAGACGTGCTTCGCTACGTGCTTTGCGCCAATGCCCCCGAAACAAAAGACAACGATTTTACCTGGAAGGATTTCCAGGATCGCAATAACAGTGAGCTGGTAGCCATCTTCGGCAATTTTGTGAACCGGACCTTCGTGCTGATGCATAAGCTTTGCCATGGCAAAGTGCCGGCATGGCATAATCAGGTTAAGGACGAGGCCGATACGGAACTGGTGACGCAGATCCGCGAAACCAAAAGCCAGGTGGAGAATCTGCTCGAGCAATATAAATTTCGCGATGCGCTGTTTGCGGTAATAGATCTTGCCCGGAAGGGAAATAAATACCTGCAGGACAAAGAGCCCTGGAAAAAGGCCGGCAAGGATACGACTACACCGGAGAATCAGGCTTTGATCGACAACTGCATTTATCTCTGCCTTCAGCTTTGCGCGAACCTCTCCATTTTCATCAATCCTTTCCTGCCGGGTACAGCAAAAAAAATGCTTCACATGATGAAGGTGGTAGACCGCATGCTGGAATGGGAAAACGGCGGCAAGACCGATCTGCTGAAGATCGGGTACAGCCTGCGTGCGCCGGAGCTGCTGTTCAGAAAGATAGAGGACGAAGAAATCACGGCACAGATAGAGAAACTTCGTGCTAATGCCGTGAAGCCGACGGCTGCTGAATCGCAGGAGCCGGCTGTTGCCGCTCCGGAAAAGAAAGCAGAAATTCAATATACCGATTTTGCAAAGCTGGACCTGAAGACCGGGCGTATCCTGCAGGCTGAAAAAGTGGCCAAGGCTGATAAGCTGCTGAAACTCGAAATCGATCTCGGCTTTGAAAAGCGGACCATCGTTTCAGGCATTGCCCAGCATTTTGACCCGGCGGATATCGTCGGCAGGCAGGTGGTTGTCGTGGCCAACCTCGCTCCGCGAAAGATGAAAGGCGTTGAGAGCAATGGCATGATCCTGATGGCGGAGGACAAGAATGGAAGACTGATTTTTGTAGCGCCGGATGAGCAAACCGACCCCGGCGCCAACGTTTCATAAACTATCAATGGGCTTTTATGAAAAGACTCATAAACAAGATTGCTGTGCTCGGCAGTGGGGTTATGGGCTCACGCATTGCCTGTCATTTTGCAGGCACCGGAGTTCCTGTGCTTTTGTTAGACAGAGCGCCGGAGACGCTGACTGAGGCAGAGCAGGCAAAAAAGCTGACACTGGATCACCCGGCGGTAAAGAATCGTGTTGTCAATGAGTCGCTGGCCGCTGCCATTAAATCGAGCCCTTCGCCGCTCTACACGCCCGATGTGGCCAAAAAGATCAAAACCGGGAATTTCAAAGACAACCTGAAAGATATTGCCGACTGCGACTGGGTTATCGAAGTTATTGTCGAGAGGCTTGACCTCAAAGTGGGGCTCTTTACCGAGGTGGAGAAATACCGCAGGCCGGGAACCCTGATCAGCTCTAACACTTCCGGCATACCCATTCATCTGATGACTGAAGGCCGCTCGGAAGATTTCAGAAAACATTTCTGCGGGACCCATTTTTTCAACCCGCCGCGTTATCTGCGCTTGCTGGAAATTATTCCGGGGCCCGATACGGATGCGGACGTGTTGGACTTCCTGATGCATTACGGCGATTTGCATCTTGGCAAGACAACGGTGCTCTGCAAGGATACGCCGGCCTTTATCGCCAACCGGGTCGGAGTTTTCAGCATTATGGCCATTTTCGGCCTTATGGATAAACTGGGGCTGAACATCGATCAGATCGAAGCGCTGACCGGCCCTGTACTCGGACGACCGAAATCAGCTACTTTCCGCACCGCCGATGTGGTGGGCATCGACACCCTGGTGAAAGTGGCTAAGGGGGTTTATGATAATTGTCCGGCGGATGAAGCAAGAGATACCTTTCTCATTCCCGCGTGGCTGGAAAAGATGGTCGCTAATAACCTGCTCGGCGACAAAACCGGTTCCGGCTTTTTTTCGAAGAGAAAAACAGATAAAGGGGAAAGGGAAATCTATACACTCGATCTCGCTACGTTTGAATACAAGCCAAGGGCAAGAGCCGGCTTTCCCACACTCGAAGCAGCCAAGCCGGTGGACGACCTTGCCTCAAGACTGAAAATACTGATTGCCGGAAAAGACAAAGCGGGAGAATTTTATCGCGCGTTTCATAACGCGCTGTTTTCTTATGTATCGCATCGCATTCCGGAGATCAGCGATGAAATATACCGGCTGGACGATGCCATGAAGGCGGGCTTTGGCTGGGAGATCGGCGCTTTTGAGACCTGGGATCTTTTTGGCGTGGAAGAGATGGCCCGGCAGATGCAGACCGCCGGAACGCCGGCTGCTCCGTGGGTAAGCGAAATGCTGTCGAAAGGCCTCAAACAATTCTACAAAATAGACCAGGGCAAAAAGCTGGCTTATTCTCCGCTCAAAAAAGACTATGTGCCGGCCATTACGGGCGACTCCAATGCGTTCATTGTAATGCGGAATTTCGAGAACGAGACGCTGTGGAAAAACGCGGCGGCCCGGGTTTATCATCTCGACGACGATGTGCTGGGGCTGGAATGGTATACCAAGCTCGGCACCATGGGCGGTGAAGTGATAGAAGGCATTCAGCGGGGCATTGCCCTGGCGGAAGAAAAATTCAAGGGACTGGTGATTGCCAACGAGGGTGCGAATTTCTCGGCCGGCGCCAACGTGGGCATGATCTTCATGCTGGCCGTAGAGCAGGAATTTGAAGAACTGGATATGGCCATTCGCCTGTTTCAGCAAACGACTATGCGTGCCCGTTATTCCTCAGTGCCGGTGGTCGTTGCACCGCATGGCCTGACGCTCGGCGGTTCCTGCGAGTTAAGTCTGCATGCAGACCGGGTGATCCCTGCGGCGGAATCTTATATCGGGTTGGTGGAGCTCGGCGTTGGACTGATCCCCGGAGGAGGGGGCACCAAGGAATTTGCTTTGCGCGCCTCCGACGAACTGCATACTGATGAACCGGAAACCATTCCCCTAAAGAACCGGTTCTTTACCATAGCCACGGCAAAAGTGTCGACCTCGGCTTTTGAAGCATTCGACCTGGGCATCTTAAAGCAGGGTCGCGACCTGGTATCGGTCAACCCGGATCGCCGGATTGCCGATGCCAAAACAGCGGTTATTGAACTTTTCAATGATGGCTACACGAAACCCGTTCAACGAACCGATATTCGCGTATTAGGTCGTTCGGCCTTAGGCGCTCTTTATGCAGGCATTAATGGAATGTGGCGGGCAAATTATGCAACCGATCACGATGTGCTGGTAGCAAAAAAACTGGCCTATGTGATGTGTGGAGGGGACCTGAGCGAACCAGCCCAGGTGAGCGAGCAATATTTACTGGACCTGGAACGGGAAGCCTTCCTTTCACTCTGCGGCGAGAAAAAGACACTGGAACGTTTGCAGAGCGTGCTCAAGACCGGCAAGCCCGTAAGGAACTGAGTTCGATATCGCAACAATATGCATTTTTAACCGAGCATTCCGAATAATATAATATGAATAGAATTTTTATTTCCGCTTTTGCTTTTATTGTCATTTCAGGAACTGCCTGTCATTCGTCCGACAGCTCAAAAACGGTTCATCCGGAAAAATATGATTCATTTGCCATCA